>JAFGTL010000730.1 GCA_016934125.1 Candidatus Hydrogenedentota bacterium | reverse complement strand
GGCCGGCAATGGTCCGGGGCCGTCTCGCTTGTCCTCCTGGCCTGTTCGCTGTGTGCCCTGGTGGCCCCCGCCGCCTCCGCCACCGAACTGCTCAACGCCTATGTCACCCCCTATGGCGTATGCCGCGTGATCCTGCACAACGACGGGGACGCCATCCTCGATCTCGCAGAGCCCGCCATCCTCGACGCCAGCGGCTCGGAACTCCCCCGGTGCTGGGCGATCGCCGAACCCTACGAGACGCCCCCCGGCGCGTACACCATTCTCTCCTATCTGCCCGAGGAGGCCGGCCAGCACGAGGGGCCGCCCGGACATGTACTCGCGATCGGCGGCGAACGCCTGCCCGTCCCCTTCTCGCCCGCCCCGCTCGCCGCCACCTATGCGGTTCACGCAACCGGCAAGGGCCGCGTCTACTGCTACATCGCCAATGAGAGCGCCAAGCCGTACGTGGTCAAAGAGGCATCCATCGCCAATGCCCCCGTCTCGCTGAGCCATCCTGCGCAGATCCCCCCCCACGACAAAGGACTGGTTCATGGCGCGTGGGAACGCCCCGAATCCCTGTCGTACAGCGTGCCGCCCGTGACGATCAAGCTCGTCACCGCAGAAGGCGAGGCCTTCTACCTGTTTGCGCGGCTGTTTTCCCCTGAGCACACCTGCTCGTTCGAGCATCAGGCCTCGAAGGACACGGCCGAATGCCTCACCCACAGTTTCGAGAACGCCAGAGCCGCCGCCGACAGCGCCATCCGCGCCGGGCGCGAGTGGCGGCTGACACGGCCCCGCACGGTGCGCTGCTGCAACGTCGATCTGTCGAACAACGGCCCGGAGCTCTTCGGCCAGTTGACGGATCGCCTCCACATCGAGCCGCAGTTGACGTTTGCGGAGGAGTACCGATCGGGCGAGTACGCGCAGACGTTTTTGGACGCTTTCCGGACGGTGAAACGGGCCACCGAGCCGGGCATGTTCTACGCGCAGTTGTACGCGGACGACATCCATTCGCCTGGCAGCCCTCTCTACGGCCTGACCAAGATGCGCACCATGGCCTACCTCAGCGTCGCCGCCGGCGGTAAAGGCATTGAACTGCGCCCGGGCCTCCGCAGCGAGATCCCCCTCACCCACCGCAGAGGACTTGACCGCCTCGCCCAGGAGTTCAACTATCTTCAGCCGTTGATCGCCGTCTCCGAGCCCGTCGGGTGGGCGCACGTCGCCGAGGACGCGTGGTGTACGGCGCATGCGGTGCAGTGCGGCGATCAAGGCGCTCTGCTCATTCTCATTCCGAAGCGGGAACTCGACACCTCCGAATCGGAAGTCTCGACCACCATCGACATCGCCCCGGCGGGCATTGAGCTTGCAGGCAACGGGGAGGAACTCGGCGGCCAGAACCGATCGCTGGTTTTTGAACGAGGTTCTGAAGGGCTGCGAACAATCGCGTCCCTGTCGGTGGAAACACACGTCTACTTCCTGCCAGCGAGCCGAGAGGAGAGCCTCGAGTGAACCGCGAAGAGTCTCAGATGGGCCGTGCACAGCAAACGGTGCACCCCTCGTGCGAGCCCTGCGCAGAGGAGCCGTGCCGGCCCCGCGCCAAGCCGCGCGTGCTCATTGTGTACGAGACAATGGGAATGGGCCACCGCCGCATGGCCGATATCTTCGCGACAGTCATCGAAGACGCGTTCGACGTCGAGATCGTCTCGCTGCCCGGAAGCGAGATCCTTGGCTCCACCGCGGTCAGTGCGATCGTCGACTTGTGGAACTACCTGCTGAGAAAGGCGCATTTCAGAGCCGCCGACCTCCTCATCAACTCGCTGGGGCGTTTGTTCGCCCTACCCATCGGGGACGCCTTCGACGTCACCCGGTTCCTGGCCGCCCTAGACGACATCCACCCCGACCTCATTGTGTCCGCTGCGGACGTGTACAGCAAAGCACTCGGCACCTACTGCCGGGAGAACCATATCCCCCTCTATCTCGCCATCGCCGACATCTCCGTCTACCACGATGTCGTCAATCCGGTGGCCACGCACCTGTGCTACTTCCACGAGACCGCCGACGCCGTTCAGTCTTTCGATCTCTCGCGAGCCTACTTCCGCGATCCCCTTGGGCGCTCCACCCCTCTCTTGGCCAAACTGCGCTATCTCCTCCGATACTGGAATGACCACATCCTCCACGCGCGCAGCCGCCCTATGGCCCATGGCGTGGAGGAAGGCGTGCCACTATCGCCAAACGGGGTTCGCTGCATCGCGGTTGGCCCGCTCGCCAAGGCCGCATGCTTCCGCGTGCACAACCGCGAGCAGATCGCCGAGCGCCTCGGCCTGCGCGCCGGCCGCCGCAACATCCTCATCGCCAGCGGCAGCATCGGAGGCCGCCTGCTCGACGATGTCGTCACATGCCTGTGCGCCGGATGGCGCGATCCGGCGAACCTGCTCGTCATGTGCGGTAACGATGACGCCCTGTACGCGAAGATCCAGGCGTTCGGAACGAGAAACCCGCACCTCGACATCCACGCGTTCCATTGGGTGGACAACTTCGACGACTTCCTTGCGATTGCCGACTGTGTCATCGGCCGCCATTCCGCGAGCGTGTTCGTGGACAGCCTCGTCATGCGGATCCCGTGCATCGCATACGGTTACGTGCTCGCGAACGACTGCGGAACCGCGGCCCTCATCCAGAAACACCATCTCGGCGAGATGGCGCCCACCAAGGGAGACTTGGTCCCAGCATTGCGGAGCGTCCTCGAGAATCGAGCCCAATACGTCGACAACATCGACCGCTTTCTGGCGGAATACGCCGCCACATACGACGGGATTTCCGAGGGGATCGTGCAGGACTTGCGGGCGGCCCTGGACGGCAGCAGTGTCAACGGGGTGACGGCTGCCGCGTCCATGGACAGCCCATAGCCGAGCGAGAGCGGGAGGTCGGCGGCGTCCCCGCGGTGCCGCCGAGGCCACCGGCGCCGGGGCCTGCCGGATCCGCTCCCCGAATCACGCGGGGGGGCCGGCCGAGCCGCGACGCAGCGGCCACCAGGACGGGAGACGGATGGACAGGGGAGAACCGCTGGCCGCGATGATCCGTGAGCACGGCAGCTATGTCCGGCGCTTCCTCGTCGCCCGGGGCGCATCGCTCGACGATGTCGACGACTTGCTCCAGGACGTGCTCGCCGTCGCCTGGGAGAAGCAGATCCCGTTGTCGTCCCGAAACACGCGCCAGTACCTTATCGGGATCGCTCGACACCTTCTGTTCAATCACAATCGGAAACGGGCCCGCCATGCCGTTAGGGCGGACAGCGAACGCGTCCGGATCGCCGACAGCACGACGGCGCGGGACGTGAGCTTTCACTCCCCAGAGGAGTTTCTCACGAGTCGCGAGCGAAGGCGGGAGGCCCAGGAACTGCTCGGATTCCTCCCGTCTGCCCATCGCCAGGCCCTCGAACTCGTATACCTGGACGGGCTGACGCACGCGGAAGCCGCCGAGCGCCTCGGGGTTTCGCGGAAGACACTGCACGTGTGGAAGCGCCAGGCGCTCGATACGCTGCGCAGCCTGCTGGCTGTGCGAAGGACGTAGAATCTGATGGGGCTTGGCGCTGATGCCTTGCTCCGCAGGCCCGCCGCCGACGCGGCAGAACCGATGAGGCTGTCAATGTATCCTGATTCGAGGATTGGCGTCTCGGAGCGCACGTATCCCCGGCTCCCATCGTTTGCCGCGCGGAACTGCAAGACAGGCACTTCGGCTTGCTTTCAGGCCGTTACCGGGGCGGTCGAGTCCGGGATTCGGGGGACACGTAGTCGCGCCGAGGCGGCGCTTTGTACATGTCCGCCGAATCCCTCGAGATCGCGAGAGGCGCGCCCATGAGAGTCAGGATCGATATGGAGCAACTCAAACGAAGCGTCGCGCTTTTCGCGAGGCTGCTCTCGCTCGGGTTGAGGACTTCCTGGGGCACGTTCGTGTGGATCGCCGCGTTGACCCTGGTGCTCGGCCTCGCGCCCACCTTCACCTCCTGGGTGAGCAAGGGGCTTGCCGACGGCACGTTGGGTTTTCTTCAAGATCCCCAGTCATCCGCCGCCTTCCGCCTGTTTGTCACCTTCCTGATGCTCATCGCCCTGGCCAGAACCTTCTCCGGCCTGTTTCAGGGCCTCTCCGCACACCTCCGGTTCCGCCTCGGCAAGCGGCTCTCGGTTGCCATGGAAGACACGTTGATCGCCAAGCAACTCTCCTTCCCAATCGAGGTGTACGACGATCCCGACTACCTCGATAAAGAGGCCCGAACCAGAGGGACTGCGCAAACACTGCCGTCGCAGTTGCTCGCTAACATACTGGACATCCTGGAGAATGCCGTTACCCTGTTCGGATCCCTCGTGCTTCTCGCGAGCGTGTCCTGGATCCTCCCCCTCCTCGGCGTAGCATCCGCGTTGATCAGCATGGTGATCAGCAGCAAGACCGCCCGGAACCGATATGACATGATTCGCGACAGAACACCCCGCGTCCGGCGCGAGTCGTATCTGCGGAGCCTCCTGGGGGGCAAACACAACATGGTGTACAACCTTTTGTTCCAGTTGCCCTTCTTCTTCAAGCAGGAGCATGCCCGGCACCGGGACATCACCACGAAAGAAGACATCGCCCAGAGCCGGTTCAGCATGCTCATGCGTGCCCTGTCCACCGCCTCGGCAGTGCTGTTCTACCTCGGTGCCTACGGCGTCGCGGTCTACGTCGTGTTGAGATCCGGGGGCACTTACGGCGAGGTCGTTATGTGCACGATGCTCTACGGCCAAACCGAATCCTCCCTCCAGCGGATCGGCCTCGGCCTTGTCTCGTTCTACGAACAGCGGCTGTACATGGAAGACCTTTACGCCGTGCTCGACAGCGACGTCACGCGGCGGTGGGGTGTAGCGAGCGCCGCGTTGCCCCAGGAAGTCGAGACCCTGTCTCTTGAGAACGTCTCCTTCAAGTACCCCGGTTGCGAGGATTACGTGTTGAGCGAGGTCTCGCTTGTGCTCAACCGGGACGAGATCACGTGCATGGTGGGGCTCAACGGCGCCGGGAAGACCACCATCGTCAACCTGCTCACGCGGATGTACTGCCCCACCGAGGGCCGGATTCTGCTCAACGGGACCGACTTGAATGATTTCAAAGAAGAGGAGTTGTATCGCGTCTTCGGCGTCGTCACCCAGATCCTGCCCTCCTACTACTACTCCCTCCGCGAGAATGTGTGCTTCGGCGACCTCGTCCGGCCCGACGGCGATGATGAGCACTTCCGCACGAGCTGCGAGGAGTTTGGCCTCGACCGTATCGCGGCGGCCCTACCGCAGGGATACGACACCCTCCTCGGGAGAACGTTCTATGGCGGCGAGGAACTTTCCTACGGCCAATGGAAGGCCATCGCCCTGGCCCGGGTGGCTTACAAGGCGGCACCCATCCGGATCTATGATGAGCCGACCGCAGGGCTCGATCCGCTGGCCGAGCAGAGGCTGATCGAGCAGATCATGCGCCATCGGGAGGCCCATATCACGCTCATCGTCTCGCACTGCATGACCGTCGCCAAGGACGCCGATCAGATTCTCGTCGTCCGTGATGGCCGGATCGTCGAGCGCGGCTCCCACTCGGAACTCATGAAGACGGCCGGAGCCTATTCGCAGATGTACAGCACCCAGGCCAACCGCTACGCCCTGGAGCGGCGAGAGGAATGAGCAGGCGGGCACCCCTCCCGGTGGACAAACCGGCGATTCCGCCCGGGCGCTTGCGGCGGCACATGGTGCTTTTGGGCGTGCTTGCCCTGTTTGTGGCGATCTTCGGCTGCGCGGAAGCGCCGCCCCGCGCCGACTGGCCTTGGGCGTTCGACAGGGAAGCGGCAATAGGGCGGCTCGAGGAGCGGTGTGAAGCCGGGCCAAGCGCCGAGTCGTGGTATGCCATCACATTGCGGGGCCAGAAGATCGGGTTCCTTGCTGAGAAGGTGTATCGCCACGTCCGCGCCGGCCGCCCCGTATACGTCTTCGAGTCGGTTTCCCTCTGCCACGTCGCCTATGGACAAGAGGAGCACGTCGCCACTCTGACGAGGGCGTTCTTCGTCGATCGGGACACATTGAGCACGCTCGCATTCCATGTCGAAAAGAGGGACGGGGCCCTCGTCACCACCTACGAAGGCGCGTACGACGGGGCCCGGCTCACCATCCACACCGAAACCCCGGGTTCGCAGAACGACGAGGTGTTCTCCGTCGACTGTCTCATGCCCGAACAGCTTGCCCGCGTCGCGCTCGTCGCCTCGGGAATGGACACAGACGCGCACGTCGGATTCACCGACTTCGATTCCAAGCTCGGCGCGCCCGCCCAGAGAAGGCTGGTTCTTGAGAACCCCGCCGACACCGCGCCCTGGTGCATGACGCTCTCTCACTTGGGAGATGACGGCACGGCCCAGACCTTCTTCCTCGATGATGACGGACGGCCCATGCGCGTCGACCTCGGCAACGGCCTCGCCCTCGTGAAGGCCACCCGGGCGGAGGCCACCGCCGATATCGCCCTCCCCCTCGACATCCGCGCCCTCGGCACAATCAGAACTGCCAGGGAGATCGTCGATCCCGCCCATGTCTCCTCGCTCGTCGTGCGACTCCGCCTGCCCGAATGGCAAGAACTCCCCCTGCACTGGGCCGCGACCATCGAGCCCGTCGCCGGTCGTGACGACACGGTCATCCTGACGAACGTCGCCTGCACTAGCGACGAGCCCCCGCCCGATTCCCCGAAGACAGAGCCCTCGCAGGCCGCCGCCCCCCCGGCCGGACTCGAGGCCACCCCCTATGTCGAGTCCGGCGATCCCCTGATCATTGAAGCCGCACGGGAGGCCGTCGGCGACGCGGCCGACACGGGCGAGCAATGCAGACGCCTGATTCGATGGTGCGGCACGCACCTGAACCGCACCGGCGGGATCCAGGCGCTCGCGTCGGCAAAGGCGGCGTTGGTCTCCCGCCAGGGCGACTGCACCGAACGGGCCTTTCTCTTCGCCGCCCTGGCCCACAGCCTCGGCATCCCT
>JAFGTL010000729.1 GCA_016934125.1 Candidatus Hydrogenedentota bacterium | reverse complement strand
GAGCATGCCCATCCGAGTACGAGGGCGTAGACTGCCAGGCGGAATAGCGTCCAACGGACACCAATCGACTTTACCCTACCGTCTCCGGCCAATGCAAGTTTTTCTACGCGTAAGGCCACCACCCAGAAGGCCAGAACGCCCCCGATCCCCCCGGCCAGGATCCCCTTGGCGGCGGTCACGTTGAGCGGATAGGCCACCGCCGTGGCCACGGCCGTCAGCAGCAGGGCCAGCCGCACGGTCATCAGCCGGAATCGCCTCAAGGGTTCCACGGGATCTCCTTCGCGAGCAGCCGGTACGCCGCGTACGCGCCGGCCGCCACACCCAGCAACACCATCGCCACCAACACCAACCCCCTTCCGCCCAGCCACCGATCCAACACCACGCCGGCCCCTACGCCCGACACAATGCAGGCCGCCACCACGAGCCCGAGCTGGCCCACGAGGGCCAGGGCGCGCAGGCCCTGTCTGTCCGCGTTGTCCGGCGTTTTGGGCACGGCACTCGATTCCCGGAGAGGCCCGGCAGCGCCTCGGGCCGCGGCCCCCGTTCTACCGATCCTGTTCCTCGATGTACACGGCCGGATCGATATGGACGAAATGGCGCAGGGCAAGCTCGGCCATGAGGCCGAGGCAGATCGTCAGCCCTCCCGTGGCGCAGAACACGAGCCCCACCGCCCACAGGGCCGCCGACACGGCGCCGCTCTGCCCGGCTAGGCCCAGCACGACGCCCACGGCCACGCTCAGGACGCCGAGTGCGCCCTGAAGCACCCCATACTTCCCGAAGAAGTGTCCCGGCTGGTGCCGGTAGCGGGTCAAGAACCACATTGTCAGGACATCGAGCGCGCCCCGGCTCAGCCGCTCGATACCGTATTTCGACTGCCCGTACCGGCGGGGATGGTGTTCGACGGCGATCTCGGCGACGCGGTAGTTCAGGTTGTGGGCCATCACGGGAATCAGGCGGTGCATTTCCCCGTAGAGCTCGATCTGCTTCACGACCGCCCGGCGGAACAGCTTGAATCCGCAGTTCACGTCGTGGAGCGGCACGGCGAACAGCCACGACACGAAGCCGTTGTAGATGCGCGATGGCACCGTCTTGTGCCAGGGATCGTGGCGAACCGCCTTCCACCCGCACACGAGGTCGAAGCCCTCGTCGAGCTTCTCGATGAACCGCGGGATCTCCTTGGGCTCGTCCTGCAAGTCCGAGTCCATCGTGAAGACAAGATCCCCCTCGGCGTGGGCGAACCCCGCGGCCAACGCGGCCGACTTGCCGAAATTGCCCCGGAGCCGGATAACCTCGACGGTGTCGAGCCGCTGCTTCAGATCGTCCAGCAACTCCGAAGAGCCGTCGGTGCTGCCGTCGTCCACGAACAGGATGGTGTGCTCGCGGGATCCGACGTGTTCGGTGATCCCCTGCACCAGCGGCTCGAGGGTGTCCCGCTCGTTGTAGACGGGGATGACAAAGGTGATGCTCATGAGGCTCCAGTCCAAGGCTTCGGCGGCCCGCCAGCGGGCTCTCCACGCGTTTCACACCGCATTGTAGCACGGCACTCCGGGCCGGTGCAGCCCGGCCGCGCTGTTCTTCTTACGCGGCGTACGCGTCCAACGCGGCGTCAAGCCGCTGGAATGCGGCCTCCAGGATCTCGCCCAACTTGCCGTTGTCCATCCCGAGGGCGCGCACCGCCGGATGCTCAGCCACGCTCGACAAGCAGGCATCGGGCCCTTCCCCGTCGAGCACGTGGACTACCCGATCCGCAAGCGACAGGATATGCACGCCCGGCAGGTCTTCGGCGAAGGGCACCGCCTCGGGCCGGTGGTGGAAGAGGGTGGCCGGGCCCAGTTCGTGGGGCAATCCCATATGCTGCACCACGTGAAGCCCCGCCAGCGCGTGAAACCGATTGAGCAGCTCGACGGTGGCCATCTCCGACTGGGCCAACACGGCCACTTGCGGCGTCGGTTCCTGGCTGATCACGTCCAGCAACACGACCTTCCCGATGTCGTGCGTCAGCCCTGCCACAAACTCGACGCCCTGCGATCCGCCGAAGACACACGTCGCCACCGATTCCGCACAGTGGGCGACGGCGATTGCGTGGCGCCAGAGCTCCGGGATCCACTCCTGATGGCGGTTCGCCCCGCGCCGGTAGAGGCTGTTGCCCATGATGGCCCACATCGTGTTCGCCACTACCTTCATCCCGAGCCGCGCGCAGGCCTCCCGCGTCTCGCGAATCTCGTGAAGCCCACCGTACAGCGCGCTGTTCGCGATCCGAAGCACCCGGAGCGCCAGCCCGGCATCTTCGTTCACGATCTTGGCAATCTCCTCCATGTCGCTGAGCGGATCGTGAACCATAGCGATCACGCGCTGCGGCGTGCTGGGCAAGACCGGCAGGTCGTGAATCGCCCCGTACAGGTGGGCGAACACATCGAAGGCCGCGGAGCCGCGGCGGGCTTCATCCCGAACATCCGGCATGGAGGGAACAGGCGCCGTCCCACCCCCGTCAACGAGAATGAACGGATTCAGGCAGTTCGGACAGGCCCAGAGCCTGCCGGCCCGCGAGACTTGGGGCACATGCGCACACCACGGACAGGTTGCCATCGCTCACCCCCCTGAACACACGAAGTTTCCCTCGCAAAGCTCAGCCGTGCTTACGGGCGCATTATGCTACAATTGCCGGATTTTGTCAATAAAATACTTTTTCGGGTTTCTCGCGCGCCTCATGCCCGTTTCGTTCCGCTCAGCGCCACCCGCGCCTGCCTTCGAGCCTCGTCTTTTCTTCGCCCCGGCCATCCTGCTACCATTCGCGCGATGAAGAACGCGCCCTCAACGCACTGCGAGCCGAGGCATACCGCAAGGCTGCGGCCCGTACACCTCGACTGCCTCGCCGCCGGGTGCGCGGCGGCCGCGGCCCTCGTGGTCTACGCGTTCACCCTTGCCCCCAGCGTCACCGGCGAGGATAGCGGCGAACTCGTCGCCGCGGCCTACACCCTCGGCATCCCCCACCCCACGGGCTACCCGCTGTGGTGCCTCCTGGCCAAGGGCTTCATTGCCCTCCTCCCCGTGCATTCGGTTGCATGGCGGGCCGGGTTCATGTCAGCCACGTTCGGGGCCGTCACCGTGTTTCTCGTCGCCCTCCTCGTCGCCCGTCAACACCGGAACCGCGTGGCCGGCCTCGCGGCGGGCCTGCTGCTCGCCTTCTCCTTCGAGTTCTGGGAGCAGAGCGTCATCGCGGAGGTTTACACCCTGAACGCCTTCTGCATGGCGGCCTGCATCCTGCTCCTGTTCGCCTACGAGGAATCGCGCAAGTCCCTGCCGCTGTGGGCGTTCGCCGCCATCTACGGGCTCAGCCTCGGCAACCACAGCGTCATGTACTTGCTCGGCCCCGTGTTCGCTTTCTTCGTTCTGTGGTGCG
>JAFGTL010000728.1 GCA_016934125.1 Candidatus Hydrogenedentota bacterium | reverse complement strand
GGACGTACGAACGAACCAAGGGCTGCAACTATCACATCTGCTCCGAACACCTCATCACGTTCCGCTCGTCCGCGGCCGCCTACTACGACATGGATCTTGACGGCGGCACCGGGCACTTCGGCGGGTTCAAGTTCGGCTGCACCTCCAACGGCATCGCCGCCGACGGCCTGCTAAACGCCCCGGACTACACGCGCACCTGCTCGTGTTCCTATCAGAACCAGACCTCCATCGCCATGATTCACATGCCCGATGTCGAGGTGTGGACGACCTTCCCCGAAACGGCCGTCGACGGCCGCATCCTCCGCCTCGGCGTCAACCTCGGCGCCCCCGGCGACCGCCGCGCCGAGAACGACACCCTCTGGCTCGAATACCCGGCCACGGCCGGCACCTCCCCCGACGTCCGGATCCAACTCGGCGCCGAAATGCCCGGCACCGTCAGCCGCGGCGCCGTCTGGAAGTACCTCGATGACGGCTCCGATCAGGGCACGGCGTGGCGGATGCCGGAGTTCGACGACAGCGCGTGGCCCTCCGGACGGGCGGAACTGGGATACGGCGACGGCGACGAGGCCACCACCGTCAGCTACGGCCCCGACAAGGAGAAGAAGTTCATCACCACCTATTTCCGCCGCAGCTTCGACGTGCCCGAACTGCCCGAGTGCGACGCGCTCACGCTCAACGTGAAACGCGATGACGGCGCGGTGGTTTATCTCAACGGCGTCGAAGTATACCGCGCCGGCATGCCCGAGGGCGCCGTCGACTACCTGACGCTGTCCACCGGCGGCGAGACCTGGGAGGACGCCGAAATCGACGCCGGCCAGCTTGTCCAGGGAACCAACCTGCTCGCCGTCGAGATCCACCAGAGCAGCCCGGGCAGCTCGGACATCAGTTTCGACCTCGAGATGGAGCCGGCCGTCGAAGGGCCCGAGTGGATCCTCCACCACTCGTCCTTCATGGAAGGCGACGGGCCCCGTTGGGTGGGCGCATCCGGCGCGAGCGGCCTCCAGGACCTCACCATCGCGCTCAATCCCGGCGGCGAGCGCGAGTTCCCCTATACGGTGCGCCTCTACTTCGCCGAACTCCAGGATCTCGCCCCCGGCCAGCGGATCTTCTCGGCGTCCCTCCAGGGCCGGCAGGTGCTCGATGCCTTCGACATCGCCAAGGCCGCCGGCGGGCCGCGCCGCACCGTGATGCGCGAGTTCACCGGCGTGATGGTGAAAGACGAACTGGCCATCCGGCTCACGTCCGATCCGGGCGCGGCCGTCCAGGCGCCCCTGCTATGCGGCGTCGAGGTGATCGCCGAACCGGCCGGATGACGCCTGCATCCTACTCGATGAAGCCGTGGTGCAAGCCCATGTAGTACGGCAGAAGGAACACCGCGCCGTCGCCCATTCCGGCCCCGCTCCCGCCCGTATCAAGAGCCCAGACATCCACACTCCAATGGTTGAAGTACTGCTCGTCGACGGGGAGCGCCTTGCCATTCACGCGGTAGCCCCGTCCGCTGGGCCGCGAATCGAAGGTATATGTGTGGGTGGGCAGGAAGACGATGTCTTTCCGGTGGCTGTTCAGGTGCCGCCAGTCGCACCGATCCAGCGGAAACCGCATCAGCGTCTCCACCGCGTCATCGAGCCACGCCCGATCCGCCCCGAACAGCGGGTGGGGGCCGAAGGCATCCGTAAACGACAGGCCCTGGCACGACGCCGCATAAATGAAGTTGAAGAAAGGATTCAGCTCGGGCTCCTCCAGGCGCCAGTAGCGGCTCAGGGAGAAGGCGTACAGCGCCCGCAACGCGGGATCCGTCTCGTACTTGATCAGGTTGTAGTACGACATGAACGCCATCTCATCGTCCGACTGGTTGCCCGAGCCCACCCCCGCCTGCAGCTTCGGCATCAGCAGATTCTGCCCGTAGTGGTGCTCCTGAATGAGCGAATCCGCCGCTGCCCGGTACTTCGGATCGCCCGTCACGTGCTCCGCCACCGCCAGGTAGGAGAGCATGCTCAACGAGTTCAGGCCCCGCTCCGCAAACCAGTTCGGATCGCCGTTCAACGCCTTCGGGCTGAACACGGCCCACCGCGTCGGCTTCCCGTCGTGGTCGACGAGGCAGAAATCGTGGTCGATGAGGTGATCCGTGAGGCCCCGCACCTGCTCGCGGACGCGCGCCCGCTCCTCGTCCGTGTCCGCCACGAGGTCGTAGTACTGCGCGTAGAGGAAGTAGTGCCCGTCCAGTTCATCCGAACTCGTATCCGTTTTCCAGTACCACTTCCCATCTTCGCTGATGGGCCACCGGGGATCGATCACTTTCCAGTACCGATCGCTGCTCTGTCTCTCGCGATCCCGCTCGGGCGTGTCCCCGTCATTGGGATTCCGGCCGCTCGTGGGCAGCACAGAGCGCGCCACGAACCCGGGCGGCGCGGGGTGCGTGCCGCCCTGCGTCACGTCACCGAGGAACTTCATCGCATCGAACGCCGCCTTGGCGCGCGCCTTCGCCTTCGGATCCTTCGTGGCGGCGTACGCAAAGCACTCGCCCGCCCCGTACATGCTCGTCCACAGCCCGTCGTTGTCGCTGTCGCTGCGATGCACCTCGCTCGTGTCACCGGGGGCCGCCAGCCCCACCTCGAGCACGAATCCGTACTCCGTGCGGCGATGATAGCGATCGATGGCGTCCTCGTAGTACGCCGCTTTCTCCGCGAACGTCATGGGCGTGCGCCGAATGCAGCCCACTCCGTTCCCCGTGGCGAACCACGCCGCCCCGTCCGGGGCAACCGCCACATCCCGTATCGCGTCGGCCGGGAGCCAGCGCAGCCCCTGGCGGTACGCCCAGTGGCGCCCGTCGTAGTGCACGGCCCCGATGGCCGTGCCGAACCACACCGCGCCCTGTTCCCCCGCCGCCATCGCGGTGAAGTCGTCGTAGGGGAGCCCGTCCGCGCCCGTATACAGGTGCCAGCCCTCCGCCAGGCACCCAACGCCCTGCGGACTCGCGAACCACGCCCGGCCCAGCGTGTCGAACGCCACGGCCCGCACGTCTCGCGGCGCCCAACTCCGCCCGGCCCCCTGCGGCTCGAGTTCCTGCCAGTCCGTGAGATCCTCCGAGTAGAACACGCCCGCCTCGGCGGCCACGAGGACTTCCCCCGCCGGCCCGACGGCCACATCGCGCACCGAACTGCTCTTGCCGAGCAGGCCGGCCAACTCGGGCACGGGCGCGAAATGCAACCGATCCTGCGTCTCGTCCACGGCCAGCACAAACAACCCGTTGTCCGTGCCGAGAAACACGGCCCTTCGCCCGATCGCCAGGCAGTTGAGCCCCCCGGCGGCCCGTGTCTCAACCGGGATGGGCGCGAGCGGCTTCCCGTCCGGCAGGCACACCCCGTCGCGAAACACGGCCAGCACGCCCACCGGCCCGAGGTCGCGGCCTTCGGCCCATCCGCCATCCGTCCTGATCGGGGCCGTGAGGCTGTCCCGCGGCGCGGCCGCCGCCACCAGCGGCACCGCACTGCCCTGCATGCCCGGCACGGGCGCCCATTGGCCTTCGGCGAACCGCGCCAAACCGCCCGCCGTCCCGGCGTACACCGCCCCATCGCGCGGATCCACGGCCACGGCCAACGCGTCGCTTGAGGGGAGGCCTTCGCCGGTGCCGTAGAACGCGCGCACCTCCTGCCCGAACGAGCCGACTGCAACCGGGGCGATCTTCCGGCCCTCCCCGGCCAACGCGGCTGAGGCCAGTCCCGTGAGAATCAAGACACAGCAGAGCAGTTTCATGGCGCGGAACCCTCCCGCTTCGGTGTCGTGGATTCGAGACTCCCGGACTGCGGCCCGGGCGGACTGGCCCGAGGCCCCGGCGGCATCCCCGAGTCTACCACGTCGCCGCCCGGAGCGCCACAGCGGGCGCCGGGCGTCAGGAGGGGCCGTGCAGATCGTCGTCCAGGAGGGATTCCCGCCGGGTGAGTGCGTTCCAGTAGGCCTGTTCGAACGCGATCGAGAACTTCTTGAGTGTGAACGGCTTCGAGATATACCCGTCAGCCCCGCGGCGCAAGGCCTCGGCGAGTGGATGCCGTTCCTCATAGGCCGTCATCAGCATGATGCCGACGGACGGGTGCCGCTCCCGGGCCTCTTGGAGGAAACGGAGGCCGTCGACGTCCGCCATCACGATGTCGCTCACCACCAGGTCGAATTCCCCTTCGGCCAGTGCATCCAAGGCCTCGCGGCCCGTCCGGCAGACCTCGACGCAATAGCCCTTGCCATCGAGGAACGTGTGCAACACGTCCGCGATGCCCGGATCGTCGTCCACAACAAGAACTTTGACATGATGGATCATTGCGTGTGTTCGGAATCGCCCGTTTCCCGGCTGACGCCGAAAGGGCCGCCCCCATACTACCGATACCGCAGCCATTCGTTGCGCCCCGCCGCCCCCGTGTGCGGCGCAGAGCGCCCTAGTAGCCCTGGTGCCGCTGCGTCATCAACCGCGCGAGCGCGCGTTCCAGGGCCGCTTGTGCACGATCGAGGTCGACGTCATCGCCGCGCTCCTGCAGCCGCTGCTCGGCCCGCTCCCGGGCCGCCTCCGCGCGCTCGACATCGACCTCGCCGTCCGCCTCGGCGGTCAGCGTAAGCACGATCACGCGGTCCTGGTTCACCTCTGCGAACCCGCCGTTCACCGCGAAGAACTTCGTCTCGCCGTCCACGCACTGGGCCTGGACGACGCCCGTGGTCAACGTGGACAGCAGCGTCGTATGTCCTGGCAGCACCGTGAATACCCCTTGCGAGCCAGGGAGGATCAACTCGGACGCATCGAGCCGCACCGGGTTCCGCTCCGGAGCGCAAAGCTCCACTTTCAGCGTGTCTGCCTGCACCTGAACCACGCCTACGCCGCTCCCATGGTTTTGGCCTTCTCGACCACGTCTTCGATGGCGCCGCAGTACATGAACGCGCTCTCGGGCACGGTGTCATGCTCGCCGGCCAGGATCTCCTGGAAACTGCGGATCGTGTCGGCCAGCGACACGTACTTGCCCGGCATGCCCGTGAACTGTTCCGCCACGAAGTTCGGCTGCGACAGGAACCGCTGGATCCGGCGCGCCCGGCCCACGGTCAACTTGTCGTCCTCGGACAACTCGTCCATGCCGAGGATCGCGATGATGTCCTGGAGATCCTTATAGCGCTGCAGGATCTCCTGCACGCTGCGTGCCACGTTGTAGTGTTCTTCGCCGATGATGCGCGGATCGAGGATCCGGCTCGTCGAGTCGAGCGGATCCACGGCCGGATAGATGCCCATCTCCACGATCTGTCGCGACAGCACCGTCGTCGCGTCAAGGTGGGCGAAGGTCGTGGCCGGCGCCGGGTCGGTGAGGTCGTCCGCGGGCACGTAGATGGCCTGGATCGACGTGATCGAGCCCTTCTTGGTCGACGTGATCCGCTCCTGCAGCTCGCCCATCTCCGTGGCCAGCGTCGGCTGGTAGCCCACCGCGCTCGGCATCCGGCCCAGCAACGCCGATACCTCCGAGCCCGCCTGGGTGAACCGGAAGATGTTGTCGATGAAGAGCAGCACGTCCTGGCCCATCTCATCCCGGAAGTACTCGGCCGCGGTCAGGCCCGTCAAGGCCACCCGGGCGCGCGCGCCCGGCGGCTCCGTCATCTGCCCGTAGATGAGGGCCGTCTTGTCGATGACGCCCGACTCCTTCATCTGGAGCCACATGTCGTTGCCTTCGCGCGTACGCTCGCCTACGCCGGCGAACACCGAGTAGCCGCCGTGCTCGCTGGCGACGTTGTGGATCAACTCCATGATGAGCACGGTCTTGCCGACGCCCGCGCCGCCGAACAGGCCCGTCTTGCCGCCCTTGGAATAGGGCGCCAGGAGGTCGATGACCTTGATGCCCGTCTCGAAAATCTCCGTGGCGGTTTCGAGATCCTCGAAACCGGGCGCGGGCCGGTGGATGGGCCAGCGCTCGGCCGTTTCGACGGGGCCGACCTCGTCCACGGGCTCGCCGATCACGTTCAGGATCCGGCCGAGCGTCTGCTCGCCGACCGGGGTCGTGATGAACTCCCCCGTGTCCTGAACCCGCGTGCCCCGAACCAGCCCGTCGGTCGTGTCCATGGCGATGGCGCGCACGGAGTTCTGGCCGAGATGCTGGGCGACCTCCAGGATCAGCCGGGGCCCGTCGCCCCGCTCGATACACAGCGCGTTGTAAATCGGGGGAAGCTGGCCCGGCTCGAATCTCACATCCACCACCGGCCCAATGACTTGGGAGACCTCGCCAACGTTCATGGTATCCTCCAGGTCTACAGCGCTTCCGCGCCGCTTACGATCTCAATCATCTCTGTCGTGATGGCGGTCTGCCGCGCCCGGTTGTACTTGAGCGTCAACCGCTCGATCACGTCGCCGGCGTTCGTGGTGGCCGCATCCATGGCCGTCATCCGCGCGCCATGCTCGCTCGCCGCCGATTCGAACAGGATCCGGTGCATCTGCACCTGCATGTGGCGCGTCAGCAACGCACCGATCAGGCCCTCTGCCGACGGTTCGTACAAGTAGTCGATCACAATCTCACCGCGGGTGGGCGGCTCGAACGGGAGCAACGGCTCGAGGGTCACCCGCTGCGCGATGGCCGACTTGAACTCGTTGTACAGGCAATACACGGCGTCCGTCTCGCCCTTCACGAAGTCCGCGACGATGTCGTCGATCACGGCGCCGGCCGCACGCCAGGGCGAATCCACCATCACGCCCGTGTATTCCTTCCGGATCGTGCAGGGCCGCCGCCGGAGCGCGTCGCGCCCCTTCCGGCCCACCACCGTCAACTCCACTTCGCGGCCCTTGAACTGCCCCGACAACGTTGCCATGGCCGCGTTCACGATGTTGCTGTTGAATCCGCCGCACAGGCCGCGATCCGACGTTACGACGATCAGGCCCACTTTGCCGCCGTTCCCGCGGCGCAGCAACGGGTGCATGCCCTCGTCCACGCGCAACGCCAAGCGGTTCACGAGATCGCGCATGTGGTACGCGTACGGGCGCGCCTGCTGGATCGCCTCCTGTGCCCGCCGCAACTTGGCCGCGGCCACCATCTTCATGGCGCGCGTGATCTTCTGCGTGTTCTTGACGCTCGCGATCCGCCGCCGTATGTCGCGCAAACTGGCCATGAGTTACGCCTGCGTTTCCTGGGACGAGGCCAGGAACGTTGCCGTAAAGGCATCGAGCATCTCGTCGATCTTCTGTTTCAGTTCGTCACTCAACTTGCCGCTCGTGTCCAATTCGTCCAGGAGGCCTTTCTGCTCCGTATCCAGATGGGCGAACAGCTCCCGCTCATACCGGGCGATGTCGGCCAGCGCCACGCTGTCCAGCTTGCCCGAGGCGGCGGCGTGGATGATGAAGATCTGCTTGGCCACCGGCACGGGCGCATACTGGGGCTGCTTCAGCACTTCCACGAGCCGCGCGCCGCGGTTCAACTGGGCCTGAGTGGCCTTGTCGAGGTCGCTGCCGAACTGGGCGAAGGCTTCGAGTTCGCGGTAGGCGGCCAGTTCGAGCCGGAGCGTGCCCGCCACCTGCTTCATGGCCTTCACCTGGGCGTCGCCGCCGACGCGCGACACGCTGATCCCGGGGTTGATGGCCGGCCGGATGCCGGAATAGAACAGGTTTGACTCGAGGTAGATCTGCCCGTCCGTAATCGAGATCACGTTCGTCGGGATATAGGCGGACACGTCGCCCGCCTGCGTCTCGATGATGGGAAGTGCGGTCAGGCTGCCACCGCCGAGTTCGTCGCTCATTTTCGCGGCCCGCTCGAGCAGGCGCGAATGCAGGTAGAACACGTCGCCCGGGTAGGCCTCGCGGCCCGGCGGGCGCCGCAGCAACAGCGACAACTGGCGGTAGGCCGCGGCATGCTTGGACAAGTCGTCGTAGATCAGAAGCGCGTGCTTGCCGTTGTCGCGGAAGTGCTCGCCGATGGCGCAGCCCACGTAGGGCGCGATGTACTGCATCGGCGCCGGCTCCGAGGCCGACGCGGACACGATCACGGTGTAGTCCATGGCCCCGTGCTCGCGGAGTTCGTCGACCACCCGGGCCACCGTCGATCGCTTCTGGCCGATGGCCACGTACACGCAGATGACGCCCGTGCCCTTCTGGTTGATGATGGCGTCGAGGGCGATCGCCGTCTTGCCCGTCTGGCGGTCGCCGATGATCAACTCGCGCTGGCCCCGGCCGATGGGCGTCATCGCGTCGATGGCCTTGAGGCCCGTCTGCAACGGCTCCTTCACCGGCTGGCGCGCGACGATGCCCGGCGCGATCCGCTCCACCGGATTCATCTCGGCCGCCTCGATAGGCCCGCGCCCGTCCATGGGCTCGCCCAGGGCGTCCACGACGCGCCCGATCATCGCCTCGCCCACCGGCGTCGACGCGATCTGGCCCGAACGCTTCACGGTGTCGCCTTCGCCGATCTTCTCGTAGTCGCCGAAGAGCACCGCGCCCACGTTGTCTTCTTCGAGGTTCAACACCATGCCGCGCACGTCGTGTGGGAAGTCGAGCAGCTCGCCCGCCATGGCCTTTTCCAGGCCGTAGATACGCGCGATGCCGTCGCTGGCCTGGATCACCGTGCCGACCTCGGCGATGTCCACCGTCGACTCGTACTCGGCGATGTGGTCTTTGATGATTTGGGTGATCTCTGTCGCCTCGATCTTCATCGGACTATATCTCCTCAGCGATGAGTTCCGTCTTGAGCCGTTCGAGCTGGGTGCGCAGGCTCCCGTCTATCACGCGCCCCCCGATTTCCGCGACCACGCCCCCAATGAGATCCGCGTCCACGGCGCATGTCAAGCGGACCTCCTTGCCGGAGAACCCCGCCAGCGCCTGGCGCACCCGATCCTGCTGGGGCCCCGTCAGCGGCGCCGCGCTCGTGACCTTCGCGGTCGTGCGGTTCAGCCGCTCGTCGAGGATGCGCCCCAGCAATTCCACAATGTCGCCCAGCAGGAACACGCGATCGCGCGACAAGAGCAGGCCGCACAGCCGGAGTACCTCCGGTTCCGCGCCCAGCCGCCGCAACACGTCATCGAGTACGCGGCCGCGGAGGTGCTCGTCGATCGCGTCGTTGCCGATGCAACTGCGCAGGTCGTGGTGGGTGTCGAGCAGCCTCGCCATGTCGGCCAACTGCTCCACCGCCCGCTCGAGCCGGGCCGTGTCCGCCATGGCCGCGCTCAGGCCCTCGGCATACCGCTGGGCGATCAGATAGTCTCTCATTTGCCGCTCTCCGCCGCGGCCACGCCCTGCACGAAGTGATCCACGAGTACGTTTTCGCGCGCCTCCGAGGCCTCCGCCTTCAGACGCGCCTCCAGCAACTCGATCGACTTCCCGACCAAGTCCCGTTTCAACTGCATCGCGGCCCGGCGCGCTTCAAGCCGCTTGCGCGCTTCCGTGTCCTCCGCGATCTGGGCCGCCTGCTCTTCCGTCCCCGCGGCGATCGCCTCGGCCTCCCGGGAGGCCAGGCCCTGTCCCTCTTCTGCGATGCGGCTCCGCTCCTCGTCAACCCGGGCCATCTTCGCCTGGGCGTCTTCCTTCTGGGCCGCGGCCTCGCGCTGGGCGCGGTCGGCCTGATCGATGCGGGCGCCGATCTCAGCGGCGCGCTTGTCCAGGAACGCGAGCAAGGGCCCCCGTGCGAACCGGACTGCCATCACCACCACGGCAAGCGCGTTGAAGAATTCGTAGAACAACCCCCGCACATGCATGCGGTTCTGCTCGCTGAGGAACTCGGGCCGTTGTTCGTACTGCTCGACAAACCCGAGCCGCCCCGCCAGGGCGTCGTCCGGCGGATGAAGCGCTGGCCGCTCGATATAGAGCTTGTAGGCATCGCTCTTGACGATCTCGAGATAGTGCTCGTGTTCGTGGGCGTACTTCTCCATGTAGGCGCCCGACAGGCCGGGCGGCCCGAGCACGACCGTCGCGCCTACCGCGACCACCAGGTAGACGCCGAAGTACCAAAGCAGAAATCGCTTCGCCGGGCTCACCGCTGCACGCCTCCCAGGCCGATCCGTGCCGCCATGGCGTCGGCCAGTTCCGGAGCCAGCGCCTCACACTTCGCTCGTTCCTCTACCAGCCGGGCGCGCGCCTCTTTTCGCGCCACCAGAACCGCGCGATCCGCTTCGGCCTGGCGTTCCGCGAGCACCGAGATCCGCTCGCGCAGCGCGTCGCGGCGCACCTGCTGCAAGTGCACGGTCGATTCGCGGCGCGCGGCGGCCACTTCCCCGGCATAGCGCGCCTCGATGTTTTGCGCGTCCCGGGCATCCGATGCGGCCGAGTTCTGCGCGTCGCGGATGGATTCGTCGCGCTCATCCATCACGCGGAGGATCGGCTGAAGCACGAGGCGGTTCATAACCCACAGGAAGGTCAGGAACAGCCCGAGTTGGACGATCAATGTCAGATTGAGAGCGACCATAGCGTCGTATTGCCGTGGTTTCCCGTTAGCCAGCCAACACAAACAGGATCAGAAGCGCCACCACCAACGAGTAGATGCCCGTCGATTCCGACACGGCCTGCCCGATCAGCATGGTGCGGGTGAGCAGCCCGGCGTTCTCCGGGGAACGCCCGATGGCCTCGCACGCCTTGCCGGCCGCGAATCCCTCGCCGACGCCCGGCCCGATCGCGCCGAACCCCATGCAGATTCCCGCGCCGATCATGGCGCCCGCCATCTTGATGTCGGCGCCCGAAATCGCCTGCGCCGCATCGCCGACCTGGGCCACCGCGCCCTGCAGGATCGTCAGTACACTGCTGAGTTCCATAGTCCTATTCCTCTCTGTTCAACCCGCGGCCGGCCAACGCGCCCGGCCGCGACGGCTCACACGACATACAACATGGCCAGCGCGATGATGAGCGCGTAGATGGCCGTGGACTGCGACACGGCCTGGCCGATCAGCATCGTCCGCAGAATCAGCCCTTCGTGCCGCGGCTGCGACGCGGTGCTCTCGCACGCGCTGCCGCTGGCCAGCCCACTTCCGATGCCGGGCCCGATTCCGCCGAACCCCACTGAAATGCCCGCGCCCACCGCCTTCGCAAAACCCAGGAAGTCGGCTTCCACCGCCGACGTGAACAACATAATGAACGCCACCAGCACCCCGAAGATGGCCGGCGTCTCGCACACGCCCTGGCCCACCAGCATGGTGCGCAGTGTCAATCCCTGCGCCTTCGGCCACCGGCCCATGCCCGTCACGGCGCCGCCGGCCGTGTATCCCGAGCCCATGCCCGGCCCCAGCGCACCCGCGCCGATGGCGAGTCCCGAGCCGATGCACACGCCCATCACGGCCCAGTCCGTGCCCGGATGCTGGAACAAGAAGAGCAGGATCAACGCCACCACCGTGGCGAAAATCGCCGGCGACTGGGCCACAGCCTGGCCGATCACCATGCGCGACGTAATCATCGTGCCCTGCCGTGGGTTGCGGGCCACGCCATCGCAGGCCGCGCCGGCCGGCCAGCCGCAGCCGACGCCGCTCCCGAAACAGCCCAACCCCGCCGCGAGCCCCGCGCCGAGCAGTGCGGCCAGGAGACTTCCGCCCGCCGCTTCCGGCTCCGCGGACGGCACAAACATGATCAAGAGCCCAATCACCAACGCGAAAATCGACGGGCTCCCGCCGACCGCCTGGCCGATGAGCATCGTCCGGAGGAGGTTGCCCTGCCGGAGGGGCTGCCGCATCATGCCT
>JAFGTL010000727.1 GCA_016934125.1 Candidatus Hydrogenedentota bacterium | reverse complement strand
GACGCTGCCCAGCAGATACACGGCCTCGGCCCTCTCCTCGGGGCCGAGCGGGGCGGCCTGGGCGGCGGCGCGGATGAGATCGGCCGCCCAACCGAGATCGCGTTCGAGGACGGTTGCGGTAGCGAGCGAGTCTTTCGAGGTGGCCGCCTGGGCGAGTGCGCGGGCGGCCTCGGCGAGGCCGGCGCCGTCGGGGGTGGCGTCGCAGGCGAGGCGTACGGCCTGGAGTTCGGGCGCAGCGGCCCAGGTTTCGGGCGATTCGGCGGCGGGCACTCTGGCGATGAGCATCGAGCGGAACAGGGCGTCCCGCCCTGTCCGTTCCGTGAGCCGCCAGAAAGCGCCCCAGAAGGTGACGCGGCGGGGCTCGGCGTTGATGGCGCGGACGATGGCGTCTTCGGCCTCCGCGTAGTCGCCCGAGCCCGTGCAGACCACGGCGAGCAGGTGGTAGAGTTCGGCCGTGTTCGCGGCGCGGCAGGCGAGGGCCCGCTCGAAGTGCTGGCGGGCATCCTGCCAGGCCGCATCCTGCTCCCCGGGGGCCGAGTCGAGGGATACGCGCACCAGGGCGATCCGCCCGAGCGCCTCCTCACCGTCCGGCAACACGGCGCAGAGTTCGAGGGCCTCGCGGGCATGGCGCGTAGCCCGCTCCAACAGCTCCACGGGCGCGCCCGGTGTCCCGCCGTTGCTCGCGGGCTCGTGGGCCACCGCGGCGATGAGGGCCTGGGCCGCGCCGATGGACGCCGGGATGAAGGTCGGGGTGCGTTCGAGGGCGCGCTCGAAGAACGCGGCGGCATCGAGGGGTGCGCCGCTCTCGAGCGCCACCAGGCCGCGCTGGTAAGCGAACTCGGCGTTCCACGGGATCAACCGTTCGCCCCGGGCCAGGGCCTGTTCGGCGGCAAGATAGGCCTCCCAGTGCAGGGCGCCTTTCCCGCGCTGGAGGAGCAGTTCCGAGGCGAACACGCGGGTTTGGAACGCCGCCGCGGCGACGCCCGCAAGGAGCAGCGAACCTGCGGCGAGATGATGGGCCCAGGCCGGCCACGCGCGCGTGCCCGGCGCCGGCGCGGCGGGCGCGGCCGGGGTATACACGCCTTCGAGGGCCCCGAGCAGAAGGAACAGGAGCGTGGCGGTGACAGGGGCGCGCAGATTGAAGCCGAACAGGCCGTCCACGAGGAACGCGCAGAACAGGGCCGCAAAGGCGAACCCGAGCCGGCGGCGGGCGGGAGCGCGCTCGGTGAGGCCGGCGGCCAGGCCCCGGATCACGGCGAGGATGAGGAGGGTGAGGTAGAGGCCGGCCGCGGCGAGCCCCGCATCGACGCCGATCTCGAGGGCGTCGTTGTGCACGTTATGGTTGAGTTTGCGCTCGACGGCGTAGTGTTCCTGCTCGAAAGCCGTCCAGAACCGGGGATTCTCGAGCCGGTAGTTACCGGGGCCCCAGCCGAGGAGGGGGCGCTCGCCGATCATCCCCGCCGCGCCCGAGTAGCCGTGCATTCGGAGCAGGATGGCGGGATCCGTCGGATAGGGGAGCCCGGTGCGCGCGGCCTTGAGGGCCATGAAGCCGCCCCCGGCCAGCAGCGCCATGACCACGAGCCCGAGGAAGCCGGCGGCAATCGCGCGCCATGGGCGGAAGCCGCGGCGGTGGGCCAACATGACGAGGGCGAGCAGTGCCCCGGCGGCCAGGAGGGCCACGATGCCGCCGCGCTGATGGCTGAAACACAGGTGGAGCAGGTAGAGGGGCACGAGGAGCAGGCACCATCGCAGGCGGCGCGAGGCGATCGCCAAGTACACGGCCATGATGATGCACAGAATGGTGGCGTGGGCAGCGATGTTGCCGTTGCCGAAGGTGCCGGGCATCTCGGCGAAGGGGCGATCGAGCCCCGCCGTCTCCCAGGGAAAGGGATCGAAGCCGGCCCGCTGGACGAATCCGTAGAGCACCGACACCGCCACGGCGCCGCAGACGACGGCCATGAGACAATGGACGTGGGCCGGTTCGCCGTAAGCGCGCGATGCCGCCCAGTACACGAGGAACAGGGCCACGAACTTGCTCGTCTCGGCGAGGGCGTTGCCACAGTGATCGGAGGCCAGGGCCGCGGCGGTGAACAGGGCGAGGAATACGAGCAGCGGCAGCAAGAAAACCAGTCCGCGGCGGGCGGGCCCGCGAAGGCGCCATTGACGTACGGCATAGACGGCCGCCAACAACCCGCCCGTCACCGAGTAGAGCAGGATCTTCACGTGCACCGCCGGATCGCCCGTGAAGGGACACAGCGACAGCACGACGAGGAACGCCGCCGCGGCAAACACGCCCCGGACAATGCGCGGAAACCCGGTATCTTCCGTGTCGAAAGTCATTGGCACCTATGCTATCAGCCTGGGACGCCCCGGGACAACCAGGAATGGGCCCTCACTCGATGCCGGAAACCGCCTGAAGCCCCTTCGCCGACGGCGGGACATAGAGATCGATGCGATCCACCCAGTAGCGGTTCGCGGGGCCCGGCGCCAGGGCAAGCCCGACGATGTTGATGACGCCGCCGGCCGCCGAATAGCCCACGTGGTTGGCGTAGGCGAGGCGTTCCGCGCAGAAGTCCCGCTCGATGTCGAACCGCTTCCAGCCCGCGTCGAGCGCCGCCGTGGGCGCGTGGTGCGTACCCGCCGAGGTGCGGGCCGATTCGAACCAGTAGGCCAACGCCACCTGGACATCGGAGGGCTCGCGCTCCTTCACCCACACGCGCAGTGCGAAGGGCCGCTCGGACAGGGGGATGTGCACGGGCAGCCGATACCAGCTCCGGCCTTCGGCCGTCGACGCGGACACCTCGAACATGGCGCTCGCGCCACCCGACTGCGACACGGCCGGATCGATGCCGCTCGCGATCAGTTCGCGGCCCTGCTCTTCGGCCCACACGGCGAACACAGGCGCTTGGGCGCTCTCGAAGTCCTCGAGGATCACGAAGGGCTCGTCGGGCCATACAAGGGCCTGATACTCCTCGGGCAACCCCGCGCACAGGCCGTGGAGGAACTCCACGGGGTGCCCGCTCACCAGCGCGCCGGCCGAGTATGCGCGCAACGCGGCCCGGCCGTTCTGCGCCTGGGCGAACTCGGCGCCCAGTTCCGCGGCCAACGCGGCCGCCTCGTCCTCCATTGCCGCCGTGGCGTAATAGGGAGAACGCGTCCAGTAATCCGCGCACGATTCCAGTTCCGCGAGGGCCGCGTCGGCCTGCCCGAGCCCCGCATAGGCCTCCGCCCGCAGCACGAACACCGTGCCCCAATGATCGCTCCGGCCGAGGGCCGTCTCCAACGCGCCCGTGCAGATCGCGAGGGCCTCGTCGAAGTCGCCCGCGGCCAACGCCTCACGCGCATAGCGCTCGAACGTGCCGGTGTGGTATCTCGACACCCGCCGCTCCGCCCCGCGCACCGCGAAAAGCGCCGGCACCAGCGCCACCGTGAGCGCCAGCCACAGCGCGACGACATGCCTCAGGCCCCACGCCGGCTGCCCGGCCTCGGGCCAGCCGCCCGCCGATTCTGTCCGTTCCTCGCTCACCTGTAGCGCCTCTCCCCCAGTCTGCCTCGTCTCTGTCATCATCATCCCAGAGACGCGCCCAGGGTTCAAACGACCCGGCACACGTCGATCCGTCCGATCCGTCCGATCCGTCTGATCCGTCCGATCCGTCTGATCGGTCGGATCCGTCGGCTCAGAGGGGCTCCGTTCCCTTGCAGTCCGGGTAGCCGGAGCAGCCCCAGAAGGACTGGCCCTTGTTCTTGCCTTGCTTGGCCGTCCGCAGCACCATGGGCTTGCCGCACAGAGGGCAATTGGGGATCTGATCCGTCTGATCCGTCCGATCCGTCCGATCCGTCCGATCCGTCCGATCCGTCCGATCCGTCCGATCCGCCGGGGCAGCCGTGGGGCGCTTGCGGCGGGCGCGTTCGGCGAGGCGGGCTGCGGCGAGCCGTTCGCTGTAACCGCCTTCGTCGATGAACTGGGCCTCCAACGCGGCGATCTGCTGATCCAGCAGGTAGTTGGTTTGGTTGATCAGGCAGATCAGCGCGTTGGCCCGAATCGCGGCGTCATCGTGATCGAGCCACTGCGCGTACAGCGCCCAGCGCTCGGCATCCGACAGATCCGACAGATCCGTCTGATCCGTCTGATCCGACGGCTCAGTCGACGGGGCATCAGGCGGCCCGGGCTGGCGCGTGCGGGCGACGCGCCACCGCCGGGGAACGCTCCGGACAGCCGCGGCCTCCGGGCTGTCGGCCGTCCATTGGCGCAGGTGGCGCTGACGGAGGAAGTCCTCGTAGTCGAGCAGCAGTTCCTCGAGGCTCGAGCGGGCCACGTTCACAAGCCGCAGTTCCGTCTGCGACGAGGTGGCGGCCGCGCGGCTTCCCTCGGCGATGTTCTGGCGTCCGGATCGCGCCGCCTGCACCATCTGATCCACGGTGCGGGAACGCGGATCGAGGAATCGCTCGCAGAACCACACCGTGGCATCGTAGATGAGCGTGGCCGTCTGGAAGGTGCGCAGGGCGCGATACCCGCCACTCGGGCGAAGCCTGGACATGGCGTGCCCCCCTCTCTTCGATCCGACCGATCCGTCCGATCCGTCCGATCCGACCGATCCCATCCTGGAAACCATTCTTGCAGAGCCAGGGGCCGTCGTCAAAGCCGCTTGACAAATGCGGGCCTGTGGTGTAGTGCATGCCTTGCCATTGCGGGCCGTAGGCCCGGCGGCAAGGAAGGAGAACGGATGATGACGGTGGTTGCGTCGGCAGCGGGCATGTTGATGCTCCTGCGAGGGGCGGCCGCGGGCTTGCCGACGCCTTCGGACTACGCCTTCTTCTCGCGGGCCGTGGTGGCATCGCACGCGGAAGGGCACGCGAACCGATGGCCGCGTGTGGTGGCCCTTCCGGACGGGCGCGCACTGTTGGTGTGGGTGCGCGGCAGGCCGGGTGAAGATGACGCGATAGTCGCGGCGTGTTCGTTCGATTCCGGATGCGCCTGGGGGCCGCCGCAGCTGGTGCTCGCGGACGCGGGCCGCGTGGTGAGCGCGCCGGGTGTCGAGGCGTCCGGCAGCGACGTGCTCGTGACGTGCACAACAGCGCGCGCCGGCGACCGCGACGCGACGACGTGGCGTGTGCGGAGCACCGACTCCGGGGCCTCATGGTCGGCCCCAGCGGAAGGCCCGGCAAACCCCGCCGCGGCCCACGATGACGGGCCTGCCGCATCGGCCGGATTCGAAGTCGACGGCCGCCGTGGCATTCTTGCCTTGTGGGACAAAGGAGCCGAGAGGCTTCCGCTGTGTGCGGCCGCGTCGTTCGACGATGCCCGCACGTGGACAGCCGCGAAGGATGTCGCGCCCGCGGGATCCGCGCGCCGGCCGTCGTGTCCGTCCTGCACACAGGCGCTCGACGGCGCGTTGCTCACGGTGTGGCAGGAGGACGGGCCCGACGGTTCCGACATCGGGATGGCGCGGTTCAGCCTGGCGTGGCTGCTGCACGAAGAACCGGCCGGTGTAGACAAGGCGGAACCGGCCACGCCCACCGCGCCGGCCACGGCCACCGCGTCGTGCACCCTCGTCCTGTTCGGCTCGTCGACGACGGCGCCGCGGGGCCCGCTCCGGATCTTCGGGCAACTGCTCGAGGAGGAACTGCCGGGCTTGGGCGTACAGGCGCGCGTGGTGAACGCGGGCGTCGGCGGCAACACGACGGCCATGGCCCGGGAGCGGTTCGAGCGCGACGTGCTCACTCAGAACCCGGACGTGGTGACGGTGTATCTCGGGATCAACGATTCGGCCGTGGACGTGTGGCGGGGTGAGATGGAACCGCGGGTGACGATAGAGCAATACGAGGCGAACCTGCGCTATTTCGTGACGACATTGCGCGAACGGGGCGCAAAGGCGATCCTGCTGACGCCGAATCCGCTGGCGTGGGCCGTGCACACGAAACAGGCCTACGGCAAGCCGCCGTACGATGCCGCCGATCCGGATGGATTCAATCTGTGGCTCAAGGAGTACGCGCCGGTTGTCCGCCGGATCGCCGCGGATGAGGGCGTCCCGCTCGTCGACGTGTACAGCCTGTTCCGCCAGTACGGAGAGACAAGGCCCATGACGGATCTGCTCCTGGACGGCATGCATCCGAACGACCTCGGCCACCGGCTCATCGCCGACGCGCTGCTGGCCATCATTCCCGGGTTAGTGCTCAACGACAGCATGTAAGGCCCATCGACAGGGGCGGAGAAAGCCCATGCGGCGCTTGTTCTGGCTCGTGGCGGCCACGTTCCCGGTGGCGGTCGTGTCGGCGTTGACATGGTTCGGCGTCTTCGTGTTCGTGAACGCGTATCTGATCCGCGGCCTCGGCTGGACGAACGCGGCCTACACCGTGGCCATCCTGACGATGTCCGTGGCCATGTTCTTCTGGTATCCCTTCTGCACGGAACTGTCGGCGCGCCTGGGCCGGCGGTGGACGGTGGCGCTCACGTCGACGGCCAGCGGGCTCGCCTACGCGATCCTGCCGTTCTCGGACAGATTCTGGCCCATCCAGACGGCCATGGCGCTCTTGGGCGCCGGCACCGCCGGCTACCTGGTGGGCTGGACGCCCTTCGTCGCGGAAGCGGGCGGCGATCGACCGGGCCGCGCCATGGTGCTGGCGACGCTCGTGTTGAACCTGGTGGGCATGGTGTCGTTGATCGCCGGCGGCCTGTTCATGGATACCGTCAACTACCGCGCGGCATTCCTGACGTTGAGCGCCGTATGCATCGCGTGCGCCGTGGCCTTCCTCGCCGTAAGCCGCCGGTTCGAGGCGGTGATCCAGGCGGAGAACGCGGCCAGCGGCCTCCCGCAGACGCCCTTGGGCGCCGTAAGCATCCGCGGCCTCCAACGGCAGGATGTCGCCGAACTCGTGCGCGGCCCCTTCCTGCTCGTGGTGCTCCTCGGGATCTGTGCGGCGCCCTTTGCCTATCAGTCCTCCAACGCCCTCTTCCCGAATCTGAGCCGCGACGTCCACGGAATGGACGAACGAACCATTGCGATTCTCGTCGGCATGGGGCGGGTGCCGTCCGGCATCGCCCTGCTGCTCGCGCTGCAGTTCATCGATCGGATCCGCGCCGTCCGCCTCTACGCCGTCGGGCTCGTGCTGGACGGGCTGGCCATCCTCTGCATCGCCCATGCTCCCTCGGCGGGCACGGCCGGAGCGGCCT
>JAFGTL010000726.1 GCA_016934125.1 Candidatus Hydrogenedentota bacterium | reverse complement strand
GATGATGAGCGTCATGGGCACGGCGATCATGCCCGGGACCACCCAGTACCGCGAGCGTTCGAGCAGGTTGAACCAGTCGAAAAACCCGTCCACAAACACGCTGAAGCCGATGAAGGTCAGCAGCAGCACCAGGAACAGGGCGCTTTCGCGGGCGGTCAGGATCCGGCGGAGGATGATGAGAATCAGCCTCATGCCCGGCCCTCCCGCATCCGCTGAAGGAGCACGTCAACCACGACCGCCAACAGAATCAGGCCGCCGACGAACAGGTTCTGCCAGTAATCGCTGCTCTGGGCGAAGATCAGCACGTTGGGCAGCAGGGCGACAAGGAATGCACCCAGAAAAGTGCCGAAGGCCGAGCCGCGCCCGCCCAGGATGTTAGTTCCGCCAATGACGGCCGCGGCGATGGCGCGGAGTTCCATGCCGGCGCCCATGCCCGCCTCGACTTTCGAGTAATACCCCGAATGCAGCACGGCGCACAACCCCACCAGCGCGCCCGACACGGCGAACACGGACAGGGTCAGCCGCACCGCCGACAGGCCGATGAGGCGGGCGGCCGAGGTGGAATTGCCGAGGGCGAGCACACGCCGGCCCCAGAGCGTGTGGCGCAGCAGGATGTGGACGAGCACTGTCACAACGACCACGTAGATGCAGAGCTTGGGCACGCCGAAGAGGCGGCCTTCGGCGAGGGCCCGGTAGGCATCGGGCAACTGGAGCACCTCGTCGCCGCCGGTCGCGACACGCATGATGCCCCGGTAGATGCTGATGCCCGCCAAGGTCACGATAATCGGGTGGATACGGGCCAGAAGGGCCGTGCCCCCGTTCATCATGCTGAAGGCGCACCCGAGGGCGACGGCCAGCAGCAGGCAGAGCGGGGCCGGCAGCCCCCCCTTCGCGGCCAGGCACACCAGCGCGCCCACGAGGCCCATCATCGAGCCCACCGAGATGTCGATGCCACCCGCGCAGATGATGAGCATAGCCCCCTGGGCCATGATCGCCGGCACCGCCGCGCTGGCCAGTACATCGAGGAAGTTGTCCACCGTGGCGAATTCGCCCGGACGCAGATAGGCCATGATGCCCGACAGCACGGCAATAAACCCGATCAGGCCCACCTCGCGAAACTGAAGCAGCCGGAGCAGCGAGCGGGCCGGCGTACGCGCCGGCGGCCGTGTTGTCTCCTCGACGCGCGGCACGGCCGCGGCGGCTATGGCCTCCTCGCTGTCCGTCTTTGGGTTGAACTGGCCCGTCATCCGGCCTTCCGAGAGCGTGACCACGCGGTCGCTCATGGCCATGACCTCGGGCAGTTCAGAACTGATCAGGAGAATGGCCGTGCCCTGCTCCGCCAAGTCGCAGATCAATTTGTGGATCTCGGCCTTGGCGCCGACGTCGACGCCGCGGGTGGGCTCGTCGAGAATCAGCACCTTCGGTGCGGTGGATTGCCATCGCCCGAACACGACCTTCTGCTGGTTGCCCCCGCTCAGCGCGCCCATGGGCTGCTCCATGGATGCGGCCCGCACGTTCATGTCGCGCATGACGCGGCCCGCAAGCCCGCGCTCGGCCCCGGCCGGCACCCAGCCTGCCACGGCCAGGTTGCGGAGCATGGCGACGCTGGCGTTGGCCCGCAGGGCGTGCCCCGGAAACACAGCCTGCACCAGCCGATCCTCCGGGAGGTAGGCGACGCCCTGCCGCACGGCACTGCGCGGCGTCCGAGCACGCAGGGGGCGCCCGTCGATCCGGGCGGTGCCCGATTGCAGTCTGCGGAGCCCGAACAGGGCCTGGCCCAGTTCGCTGCGTCCCGCGCCCACAAATCCGTACAAGCCGACGATCTCGCCCGCGCGCACATCGAGCGATACGTCGCGAAAGGCGCCGCGCGCGTCGGTGGCGCCAGCCACTTCGAGCCGGGTGTCCCCGATCGGAACGGCCCGTTTCAGGAAGATGTCCTTCAAGTCGCGGCCCACCATGGCGGACACGATCCGATCCATGGTGAGGCCCACGGCAGGCTGCGTCTCGATGGTTTCGCCGTCGCGCATGACGGTGACGCGATCGCAGATCTCGAGCACCTCTTCCAGGCGGTGGCTCACGTAGACGATGCCCACGCCCGCGTCGCGAAGCCGCCGGATCTGGCCAAACAGGTGCTCGATCTCCTTGAGCGTGAGCGAGGACGTCGGCTCGTCGAGAAACAGGACGCGCGCCTTCTCGGACACGGCGGCGGCGATCTCGGCCATCATCCGGCGCGCCACGGACAGGCCGCCCGCCGTCGCCCGGACGTCCAACGATTCGCCGAGGGCGGACACCATGTCGCCCGCTTCCCGGTAGGTTCGGCGCCAGTCGATCAGTCCGGTTCGCCGGCGGAGCAGCCCCTGGCCCAGCAGCATGTTCTCGGCGATGCTGAGTTGGGCGAACAGATCGGCCTCCTGATGGACGACGGCGATCCCGTGGGCGGAGGCTTGGCGGGGATTCGACAACGCGACAGGGCCGCCATCGAGGAGGATGGCCCCGTCGTCGGGGCGCAACACGCCCGTCGCGATGTTGATGAGCGTGCTTTTGCCGGCCCCGTTTTCCCCGACGAGGCCGTGCACCTCACCGGCGCACACCTCCAGTTGGGCGGCGCACAGAGCGCTGACGCCGCCAAACCGTTTCGTGATGTCGGAAAGCCGGAGGATGGGCTGGTTCATAGCCAGAGATGATAGAAAAACGCCCCTTCGCAGCGCAACCGCAGCCTGCCGGCCGGAGCCCTACAGGAACGCCGGGAGTTCGGACTCGAGCAGCCCCTTGAACTGCCCATAGTCCTCGTCGGACAGGGCCGGCCGATGTTTCCCGTACGCATTGCTCGCCATGGAACGGCTGAAGGGCTTCACAGGATACCCGTGCTCCGTAGCGTAGCGCTTCATGAACTCGACGGCATTCACAGACTCCTGCACGAGGCGGTTCGCCGCCCGCTGCGCATCCCGCGCACCGGGCAGATCGCCCGCCTCGAAGCGCGTCTGGATCGCGCAGAGGATCTGCGGATTGACGGTGCTGCCCTGGCCGATGACAGCCCGCGTGCCCGAGGCGAGCCCGGCCAGGAATGCCGTCTCGGCGCCGGTGATCACGGCGAAATCCTTGCCGGCGACGGCCCAGGCCATGTCGAGGATGTACTGGGCGTCGTTGGTGGACAGTTTGATCGCGACGACGTTGGGCAGATCGGCCAGCCGGCGGATCACGTCGATCGTCACCATGTAGTCTTCGCTGGTGCCGGGGGGCTGATAGATGAACACGGGACACGACACGGCCTGCGATACGGCCTCGAAATACGTCAGCGTGACGTCGGCGATCGTCCGGCCGTCCGCCGGGGCGATGGCTTC
>JAFGTL010000725.1 GCA_016934125.1 Candidatus Hydrogenedentota bacterium | reverse complement strand
TATGATGAGTGGGGGCGGATGACGTCGAAGTCCATCAACGGGAGCTACTCGGCCACCTACGCCTACCGCTACGGCGACAAGCTCTGTTCCGTCACCTCCGATTTCCCGAACGAAGGCACCGTCACCTATGAATACGGCGGCGATCACAAACGCCGCTCGCGTTCCGTGTCCGGCGGCGCCTACACGTGGTATAACTGGGATATCGGCTGGAACGTGATCAACGAGGAAAACTCGATCGGCTCGCTGGCCATGACGTATGCTATGGACAATCCGAACGCGCAAGTGGCGGCGATCCTATCCGACGTGGCGGGCACGAACCCGTCCGCGAGCACATATCGCTACTACGCCCACGATCACCTCGGCTCGACGCGCGCGCTCCGGGCCCAAGACAAGTCCTCTCTCGGCGCATATGAATACACGCCCTACGGCCAGGAATACGCGCAGTCCGGCGTGGCCATGTCCGCCCTCGGCGGCTCGTACACCGGTAAGCCCTGGGATGCCACGGCCCAGCTCTACTACTTCCCGTATCGCTACTACTCGCCCGACGCCGCCCGCTGGCTGACGGGGGATCCTCTGGGCATGGTGGATGGGCCGAATGTGTATGCCTATACGAGATGTGATCCAATCAGACGCGTTGACCGCTACGGCCATCAGAGTGTTCCATACCCGACCCCAGACGGAGACATGCATTGGCCGGATATTGACTTGGACGAGGAGGACTTGGAGGAGTTCCTGACATTCCTTGAGAACACGTTGCGAACAGCCGGCTACATTGCTTGCGTCGCGTCCGCCATGAGCGGCTTCGTGGTGAGCGAGTTGACTCTTGGCATATCATGCATGGTGGCTAACATGGTGTGTTTCGCTGTTGACGCGCTGCTGGGCCCCGCAGCCGGTAGCGCATGCTTCACCTCTGTGGGCGGCAGTTGTGCCGCAATGCAGGCCCGTGAGATTGCTTTGTTTCGTGGCGCTATGGCCCGCTGTAGGTGCATCCTTGAGGGGGGAACTCTCTTCGGAGGAACTCTGCTCGGGGGCCTACTGTAGGAGCTGTGTGTCGCTTGCGTTACGCCGGAGGTGAAAATGTGGTTAAGGTCTTGCCGCGATGAGGCATCGGTGCGCTCCAAGAACGGATCGACTGGTGACGTGTGCGCAGATGTAGAGACTTCAGGCGGTGCGCGGCCCAAGGCCTCGCGATGGAGAGCGCGCGTGCTAGGGGCCATGTTCTTCGCGTTCTGGCTGTCTGTATTCCTTGTCGGCGTGGAGGTCTGCATTCCAGAGTGGCGCCGACGGGCAGCGGAGCTCCCTGCAGATCCGGGGCCGTGGAACAGCCTGCCAATGGTCTTGTTGCCAGAAGCTCTGGGCTCGCTGGTCGCGTTGCTAGGGATGTGCTCGGCCATACGTGTGGCGAGAGGCGGCAGATGGACTGGGTTCGAACTGCTTGCTTTGGGCGCTACGCTCCTGGGTGTATTCGGGATTCTGTTCATCTGGATCACCCTGTAGATCAGCCCGGGAAAGTAAATCGGGACAGTCACCTATTATTTGCGGGATCGGCTTTGCCTCGGACGCATCCCCATTTCTGTTGCGCCGTAGGGGGATCTGCACGAGCCTTGGGTGATGCGTCGGGGTTCCGGCTCTGTGTCGCTGTGTCTCCGTGTGAGGAATGAGGGAGAGGATACCGCACACGGAGCCACGGAGGCCACGGAGCGTGCGCAAGAAGGGAAGATCAACCACGAATGGACACCAATGGACGCGAATCGGAGGAAAGAGGAACGCGGAGGCGCGGAGGACGCGGAGCCGCGCAGAGCGAGCGCGCAGCCGCGCAGGCCGGAACACCAGACACGGAGCGTGCGCAAGAAGCGGCGCACAGGGCGGGGCCAAGAGGGAAGATCAACCACGAATGCACGCCAATGCACACCAATGGACGGGAATCGGAGGGAAGATGAACGCGGAGGCGCGGAGGGCGCGAAGAATCTGAGTGAAGAGCGGGCGCTCACCACGGACTACACGGATGACACGGACGGGGGCAAGAGGGGAACATCAACCACGAATGGACGCGAATCGGGGAAAGAAGAACGAGTCAAGAGCGGGCACTCACCACGGAATACACGGATGACACGGATCGGGGCCAAGAGGGGAAGATCAACCCACAGAGTGGAACACTGGACATGGACGGGGCCAAGAGCCAAGATCAACCACCAATGGACACCAATGGACACCAATGGACGCGGATCGGGGAAAGAAGAACGAGTCAAGAGCGGGCGCTCACCACGGAATACACGGATGACACGGACGGGGGCAAGAGGGGAACATCAACCACGAATGGACAGGAATGGACACCAATGGACGGGAATCGGAGGAAAGATGAACGCGGAGGCGCGGACGGCGCACAGAGCGGGCGCGGAGCCGCGCAGAGAGGGACACCAGATACCGCGGAGGCCACGGAGCGGGTGCGGGGGGTGGAGCCGATTTGTGGGGCTTCAGTGGTGCGGTCTGGAGACCGCACCAGAACAGCAGGGCGCACAGAGCGGGCGCGGAGCCGCATAGAGCGGGCGCAAGGAGCGGGGGGCGAGAAGACGGGCGTGCAATGAGGCGAGGAGGGAGCGATCAATGGGACGAGTGACACGGCGGGGGTTCTTGTGTAATGCGGCGGCGGGGCTGGGCACGGCCGCGGGGATTGGGGCGACAGGTGTGGCGGCTGCGGCAGGCCGGGGCCGGGCGTCGACGAGCGATGGGCCGAGCGATCGGGTGAATGTGGGCGTGATCGGATGCCGAAACCGGGGCAGCGCGGTGGCCAAGGCGATGCTCGAGTCGGGCGAGTTCAGCGTGGCGATGCTGTGCGATTGCGACAGTTTCGGCCGGATGGCAGGCCAGAGCACGGTGAGGAAGTTCGCGTACGAGAGGCATCCGGAGCCGGAGGTGGTGGCGGATTTCCGGCAGGTGTTGGACAGCGCGGCGGTGGATGCGGTGGTGGTGGCGACGCCCGATCACTGGCACGCGCTGCTGTGCAGCCTGGCGCTCGATGCGGGCAAGCACGTGTATCTGGAGAAACCGGCGTCGTACAACATCGAGGACGGCAAGGCGATGGTGGCGGCGCAGGGGCGCCATCCGGATCTGACGGTGCTGGTGGGCACGCAGCAGCGGAGCGGGAGGCATTTCGAGGAGGCGCGCGAGTTTGTGCGCGCCGGGGGCCTGGGCACGGTGGGATTCTGCCGGGCGAGCCAGGTGAACGTGTGCGATGAGGTGCCGGTGGTGGCGGACGCGGATCCGCCGCCGGGACTCGACTACGAGATGTGGGTGGGCCCTGGGCCGATGCGGCCGTACAATGCGCGGCGGGTGCATTACAACTGGCGCTACATGCGGGATTACGGCACGGGCGACTTGGGCAACTGGGGCGCCCACTGGCTCGATATCGTGTTGTGGTATCTCGACTTGGGGTATCCGACGGCGGTGTCGGCGGCGGGCGGGCAATTCGTGGTGCATGACGCCAAGGAGTGGCCCGACACGCAGACGGTGCTTTGTGAGTATCCGGGGCTGACGGTGTTGTGGGAGCAGCGGCTGTGGGCCCGGGGCGCCGGGACAGCGCCCTGCGAGTTGCACGGGGAGAAGGGGACGCTCCAGATCTCGCGGGGGAAGTGGGTGTTTCGCCCGCGGGAGGGCGAGCCGGAGGAGCACGAGGGGAGCGAGATGGACGAGGCGCACGTGCGGCATTTTGCGGCGTGCGTGCGGGGCGACGCGCGGCCCGTGGCGGGCATCGAGGATGGGCACAAGACGGCGGTGTTGTGCCACCTGGGCAACATCAGCACGGTGGTGGGGCGGAAGGTGGCGTTTGACGGCGAGAACCAAACCATCGTGGGCGATGCGGAGGCCCAGGCCCTGGAAGGCCGGGCCTACCGGGAGCCGTGGCAAATCTCGCCCGCCTAACGTGTGTCCTTCGGGCGCATAAGCAGTTCCACGCCCCAATCGGCCGCGACGCCACGTCCCCGGCGGTGCCCCAGAGAGGGCATGATAGGCTTCGAGCCTGGGGGTCAGCGATGCGCCGAAGGCGCGAAGCGCACCCCGGGAAACGGATAACACCCTCACCGTCCATCCCTGTAAGGGCTGGACGAATCCCCGCCGTCGCCCAGAACGTCTGGTATCGAAGGGCGGCGCGTCCGAAGTCTTTGGCGGTGTGCGGGTTCCGCTCGGTCACATGGCCACCCGCTGGGTGAGCATTGCGCAAGCACAAATGGCGTGGCCGAGCTTGCCTTACGCGCCGCACCCGAAGTTACGAGACGATTTGGGCGTCGTATCGCTCCTTGCAGGCGTTCGCGTGCGGCTTGGCGGGCCTCGGAACCCCAGGCGGCCCATCGGCGCCGGCGGGGGTGTGTCAGGGGGCCGGGTAGGCGGGCATGGCGGGTGTGGGCGCCGCAGGAACGGCGGGGGCCGTGGGCATGCCGGGCATCGGGGGCAGGCCGGGCGACGGGCCGGCGCCGGCGAGTGTGGCGAGGCCGGGCTGGCTGGGATCGAGTTGGAGGGACTTGCGGAACATGGCCCGGGCGGCGCGGGGGTCGTCTTTGTCGTTGAGCAGGATCATGCCCATGCGGCGGTAGACGGCGGGATCGTCGGCCGCGAACGCGCACATGGCCTCGAGATGGGCGAGGGCGTCGTCGGGGCGGGCGTCGGCCACGAAGGCGTCGACGAGGAGCCAGTTGGCCTCGTGATCCTGGCGGTGGATGGCGAGGAGTTGCTGGAGGAGTTCGGCGGCGCGTGGGGGGCGGCCGGTGGTCATGCACACCTTGGCGAGGTTGCGCAGGACGAGTTCATAGGCGGGATCGAGGGCGAGGGCTTTCTCGTAATAGGCGGCGCCGGCGTCGAGCTGGCCGTATTCGGCGCACGCGCTGCCGAGGTTGTTGAGGGCTTCCTTGGACGCCCCCGCCATGCGCAGGGCGGTTTCAAAGGCGGCCAACCCTTCCTCGACTGATCCTTGGGCGAGGTATCCGCGGCCGCGGAAGAAGTGGTAGTCGGACAGAACGAGCTCGGCCGTGTAGTCGCCGCGGGTGTCTGCCTCGTCGAGGGTGTGCCAGGTGTACTCGGCCCAGTAGTCCCCCGCGGCCGAAGGGCGCGCGGCCGCAGGCTGGGCCCCGGCCTCGCCGGTGCGGCGCACCCGGTAGACGAGTCCGGCGTTCTCGACGGTGGCGCCGGGGACGCTACGTTTCCGGGTGAGGTATACGGGCCGGCCGGAATGGGCGACCACCCAATCCTCGATGATGTCTTTCTCGGGATCGCTGGGGATCTTGCGGAACCGGCTGCGTATCTCGAAGGGCATGTCGGCGTAGACGCTCTCCTCGGGATAGCCGTACTTGTTGGCGATGAGGACATCGGGCCGGACGCCTTCGACGGCCTGGAGGTAGAGGACGGGGAAGGTGGCGTGGTCGGCCGTGGGGAAGTAGACCGCGTCGGGTTCGAAGGTGTTGAGGGTGTTCATGCCGAAGTCGTAGGCGAAGTAGTAGTCGCTCTTGTCGTTCTGGCGGTAGTGTGCACCGAGGGGCACGGCCACCACTGCTATCGCGAGCGCGGCCGCGAGCGGCTTGAGGCGGCGTCCGCGCACATCGAGCCGGGCCAGCCAGGCCAGGGCCGACCCCATGAGCACGGCGGCCATGATGTAGGCCGGGATGAAGAAGACGTTGTTGAGCCAGATGGACTCCTTGTCCAGCTTGAAGTTGAGGACGAGGATGAAGCCGAGGACGACATAGGCGAACATGCCGAGGACGAGGGCGAGGCGGTAGCGCTCGCGCTTCCACAAGGGGTATATGCCGAGGAGGGGGAGCCCGGCCAGCCAGGGCGTGAAGGCGCGCCCGTACAGCGTGAGGAATACGCCAAGTTGACGGGCGAACCGGGCCGGCGTGCGGGGATTCTGGGTGAAGCCGAAGCTGTATTGCCGGCGCATGACCACGTGCCAGAAGTTCTCCCAGGTTTCCGGGTTGCCCCAATCCACGGGCGGATCGGCCAGCGAACGGATGGGCAGGTAGAGGTGAATGAGCCACGTGGCCGCGACGAGGCCCGCCATGGCGGCGTAGGTGGGCCAATGGCGCCAGGGCTGGCGGTCGACGGCGAGGATGAACAGGCCGAACAGCGGCGCGAGGAAATGCATCGTGTTGTGGTTGCATAGGCCGAGGCCGTAGACGAATGCGAAGGCGAGGAGCAGGCGCGTTTTGCGCGTCTCGTACCACACGCAGAGGAGGAGCGTGCACACCACGACGAAGAAGGCGTTGAGCGAGTACACCTCGGCGATGACGCTCTGTTCCCAGAACTCGGCGGAGAAGGCCGCGGCGAGTGCTGCGGCCATGGCGGCCCAGCGCGTGCGGATGAGGCGGATGCCGAGCAGGCACACGACGAAGACGGTGGCCGCGCCGAAGAAGGCCGACATGACGTTGACGCGCCAGGCCACGGTGCCGAAAGGCAGGATGATCGTGAACAGCTTGCCCAGCAGGCACCAGAGCGGATAGCCGGGGGGATGGGCGATGCCGAGGGTGTAGGCAGCGGTGACGAGTTCGCCGCTGTCCTCCCCGGTGATGGTTGGGCCGACGGTGCGGAGGTATACGGCCAGCGCGGCCAAGGCGGCCACGGCTGCGGCACCGTAGTCGCCGGCGGTGAACCGGGCGCCATGCTGCGCCGGCGGGGCCTCCGCCTCGTACACCGGCAGCGGCTCATCCGGATGCGCGCGGATCCACGCCTTCACGGGGCGGGAGCGACTCAGGCCGTGCTGTTCACGCGCCGCCCTCACCGCTCCTTTGTCCATACCGAGCGCCTCGGCTAGCTTCGCGTCGCTGTGCCGTTCGAAATGCGCCTCGATGAAGGCTATCTGCCCCTTGGACACCCCCATAGGCCCAATCATACCTTCTCTGGTGGGGTAGATCCAGCCGGGTGTCGCGGCCCGTGCGGCCGCAGGGAGCGAATGCGATGCCCCGCGCGGAAGGCCGGGCGCAAGGCATACCATCTTCCCCCCCCACCTTTCCATTCTCGCGCCGCCTGCGTTCCGTGAGCGGGTTCTGAGATACCTCGCCCGCGGCTCACTGCCCGCGCGCGCGCGTGGCACACTTTTGGCACACTCGATTCCGACAAGCGGTCGAAAACGGCGGGAAACGGCAACGACGGAAACGGCGGAACTCGTTATCTGTTCTGTTGTTATGTGTTGTGGCGTGTTATCTGTAATAGTTTGAGGGATACCTCATAATCACTTGGTCGTAGGCTCAAATCCTACCGGGCCCACCATTGTCAATCAAGGACTT
>JAFGTL010000724.1 GCA_016934125.1 Candidatus Hydrogenedentota bacterium | reverse complement strand
GATGGCCGACGAAGGCGAGGCCGCCCGCGCCGCGGATCAGGCCGATGGCCTCGGCGGCGTCCAGGCGCGGCTTGTCGACGAAGGCCGGGCGTGCCTTGCCGATGTACTTGTCGAAGGCCTCCTGCACCGTGCGCGCAAACCCGAGTGCATGAATCCGGCGCGCGATGTGCATCCGGCCCAGGGCGCCCGAGGCCGGCGAGGCGAGCTCGTCGCGCGCGATGGATATCCCGAGGGCCTCGAGGCGTTCGATGATGCGATCGATGCGGCGGGCGCGCCCGCGCTGGAGTTCGTCGAGGGTAGCGCGCAAGGCCGGCTCGTCCACCCGGATGCCGAGGCCCACCACGTGGATTTCGGCCTTGTGCCAAGCCGCGCTGAGTTCGGTGCCGGCAAGGAACCCGAGCCCGAGATCGCGTGCCGCGGCCTTGCCCTCGGCCACGCCCGCCACGGTGTCGTGATCCGTGATCGCGAGTGCGGCGAGGCCGGTTTCAGCGGCCCGCTCGACGACGCGCCGGGGCGGATCCGTCCCGTCCGAGTACGAGGTGTGCAGGTGGAGATCGCAAGTCAGCGGCGCCTCGCCTCCTTTCACGGGGCGGGCTCCTGGGAAGCGGTGGAGCCCTTCAGCCGATCGAGCACGCCGTTCACGAACCGCGGCGCATCCTCCGAGCCGAACTGGCGGGCCACTTCGATGGCCTCGTTGATGGCCACCGCGTCCGGCACGTCGGGCGCATGGATCATCTCGAACAGGGCCACACGGATGACATTGCGCTCGATATAGCCGATGCGCTCGGGCGCCCAGTTCTCGAGGGCATTCGCCACGGCCGCATCCAGTTCGGGCAGGTGTTCCATGACGCCCCGCACGAGGTACTCGGCATACCGCTTCACACCCGGGCGCGATGGCGCCGCCGTCCAGAATCCCGCGATCGCGTCGCGCCAGTCGTAGCGCGTGAAGTCCAAGCCGAACAGGAACTGGCACGCCCGTTCGCGGGCGCGCCGTCGAATCTTGGGGCCGGGCACCGCTAGATCTGCTCCATCAGGTTCACCATCTCGATGGCGGATACGGCGGCATCGAATCCCTTGTTTCCGCTCTTCGTTCCGGCCCGCTCGACGGCCTGCTCGATGGTGTCGGTGGTCAACACGCCGAACAGCACCGGGATCCCCGTGTCGAGGGAGGCCAGCGCCACGCCCTTCGCCACTTCGCCGGCCACGTAGTCGAAGTGCGGCGTGCCGCCGCGGATCACGGCACCCAGGGCGATCACCGCGTCGTACGCGCCCGACGCGGCCATCCGCTTCGCTACGAGCGGGATCTCGAACGCCCCCGGCGTCCACGCGACGGTGATCTCGTCGTCCTTCACGCCGTGCCGTTCGAGCGCGTCGACGGCGCCGGCCAAGAGCTTGGACGAGATGAACTCGTTGAATCGTGCCACGACGAGCCCGTATTTCTTGTCTTTCGATACCAGTTTGCCTTCCAGCGTGTGCGGCATGACAGCATCACTCCCCTGTTACGACAACAAGTGCCCCAGTTTTTCCTTCTTCGTGTTCAGATACCGTTCGTTGATCGCGTTTTTCGGGATTTCGATGGGCACGCGCCCCGTCACTTCAAGGCCGTGTGCTTCGAGCCCGACGCGTTTGCTCGGGTTGTTCGTGATCAGCCGCATGCGGCGGATGCCGAGATCGCGCAGAATCTGCGCGCCGATCCCGTACTCGCGGGCGTCCGGCTGGAACCCGAGGTGGATGTTGGCCTCCACCGTGTCCATGCCCTTGTCCTGGAGCCCGTACGCCTTGATCTTGTTGGCGAGACCGATGCCGCGGCCTTCCTGGCGCATGTAGACGAGGACGCCCCGGCCTTCCTCCTCGATCATGCGCATCGCCTGCGCCAACTGTTTGCCGCAGTCGCACCGCAACGAGCCGAAGACGTCGCCCGTCAGGCACTCCGAATGCACCCGCACCAGCACGTCCCCCTTGCCGCCGCCCGGCGAGTCGCCCGCCACGCCGCCTTTCACCAGGGCGAGGTGATTCTGATCGTCGATGGCCGTCTCGTACACGATCAACTGGAACGAGCCGTTCTCAGTGGGCAGCGAGGTTTCCGCAACCCGCCGCACAAGCTTCTCGTGCCGCCTCCGGTGTTCGATGATGCTCGCCACCGACACGATCCGCAGGTTGTGCCGTTTGGCGAGCTTCTCGAGTTCGGGCAGGCGGGCCATCGAGCCGTCCTCACTCATCACTTCGCAGATCACCGCCGCCGGATTCAGGCCGGCCAGGCGCGCGAGGTCGACGGAGCCCTCGGTCTGCCCGGCGCGCACCAGCACGCCGCCCTCTCGAGCCCGCAAGGGAAACACGTGGCCGGGCTGGACGAGATCGCGGGTGGACGCGGCCGGATCGATGGCCACCTGGATGGTGCGCGCCCGATCGAAGGCGCTGATCCCGGTGGTGACGCCCTGGGCCGCCTCGATGGACACGTGAAACGCCGTGCCGAAGCGGGATCGGTTGTCCGTGGTCATGGGGGGCAGGCCCAGTTCGTCGATGCGTTCCGGCGTGAGGGCCAGGCAGACGAGGCCGCGGCCGTGCGTCGCCATGAAGTTGATCGCTTCGGGCGTGACGTGCTCGGCCGCAACCACGAGATCGCCCTCATTCTCGCGATCCTCATCGTCGACGAGGATGATCATGCGCCCGGCGCGCAATTCATCGAGTGCTTCGGATACTGGGGTAAACATCGTTCGCTCCTACATGAATCCATAGCGCGCCAGCGTCTCTTTCGTGAGCGCGCCTTGGTTCGTTCCTTTCACGTAATGGTAGACGTGCTTGCCGATCACGTCCGCCTCCAGGTTCACCGCGTCTCCTACATGCTTGCCTCCGAGCGTGGATTTCGCCATCGTCACGGGAATCACGGCCACGCCGAATGTGTCGCCGGCGGGCTCGACGACCGTGAGACTGATTCCGTGTACGGCCACGGAGCCCTTGGGCACGATGTATTTCATCACCTCGTCCGGCGCGCGGAACCGCCACAACGAAAACTCGCCCTGCGGCAGGATCGCCTCGATCCGGCCGATCCCGTCCACATGGCCGAGGACGAGGTGTCCGCCGAACCGGCCGTCGGCAGGCATGGCCCGTTCCAGGTTCACCGCATCGCCGGGCCGGGCCCGGCCGAGGGTGGTTCGCTCGATCGTTTCGGGCGACATCTGAACGACGAAGTCCTCGCGGTTCACCGCCGCCACCGTGAGGCAGGCGCCGTCTACGGCCACGCTGTCGCCTTCCTTGAGCCCGTCGACAACCACCTCAGCCATGATGGTCATCTCCGCGCCCGAGCGCCTTGAGATCGCGCCGACTTCTTCGATGATTCCCGTGAACATGTAACCTGTTTCTTCCGCCTGTTCAGCCGTTCTGTTTGACGTATGCCTCGATAAGGAGGTCTTCGCCGACGGGCGTGGCCGTCATTCGCTCGAGTGCCACCGCGTCCGCCATTCGTTCCACGCCCTCTCCTTCGACTGCGGTGATGGCATCGCGCCCGCCGATGATCTTCGGCGCCACGAAGAACAGAGCCTTGTCAACGATCCCTGCGTCGAAGGCCGAGGCCAGTGTCGTGCCGCCGCCTTCGATGAGGAGCGACACGATATCGCGCGCGGCCAGTTCCTGCATCAGGCGGCGCAGGTCGAGCCCACCCGGGCCGGAGCCGATGTGCAGCACCTCGTCCGCCCCGACAAACTCGCGCCCTTCCGGGAGCACCACCCACGTCGGTGCGGCGCTGTCCACGTGAAACACGCGCCGATCGGCACTCAGGTAGTCGTCTGCGTCGAGGATGACGCGGACAGGATCCTTGCCGCGGGCGCCTTCCAGGCGTGTGGTCAGGCTTGGGTCGTCGAGCATCACCGTGCGGCTCCCCACCAGGATGGCATCGACGCGATCGCGCAACTCGTGCACCATCCGGCGCGACGCCTCGCCCGTCACCCATCGCGAATCGCCCGTCCGCGTCGCCAGTTTTCCGTCCAGCGACATGCCGCATTTCGCGATCACGAACGGCATCTTCCGCAACCGGTGCTTGACGTAGGCCTCGTTCAGGGCGGCCGCTTCCGCCTCGAGCAGCCCTACGTCGACGGCGATTCCTGCGTCGCGCAACGCCCGGATGCCCGCGCCGGACACCTTCGGATCGGGATCGTGCATGGCGACGACGACACGGGCCGGTTCGGCGCGAATGAGGAGATCGGTGCAGGGGGGGGTGCGGCCCACGTGCGAGCACGGTTCCAAGGTGACGTACACCGTTGCGCCGGCGATCCCGCCCTCTGCGGCCGCAACCGCGTTCACTTCCGCGTGCGGCTCGCCGGCCTTGGCGTGATATCCCTCGCCGAGCACCGCGCCGTCCCGCACGATGACACAGCCCACCATCGGGTTGGGGCTGGTTCGGCCGGCGCCGTGGGCGGCAAGCTCGAGGGCGCGCCGCATGAAGTGTTCATCGCCTGACATACAAAAACGTCCCGGTTCGGCACCTCGTACCTTCGGGACGTTTCACCTGCGCCCACGCCGCGAGCGCATGGGCGCAGCCGCCTTCTTCCATCCGGACTTCCGCTGGAGCCTCGCTCCAGCACGTCGCACGCGCCCATACACGGATGCGTGCGCACCGTCGGCCCCGGAATTCCACCGGATCTGCGCGTCCGACTCGTGGACACGCTCGCGGGCTTTCACCGCCGGTCGGGGTTTTCACCCTGCCCCGAAGGCAACCTGTTACGGCCACGATTCTACCAAACACACAGAGGGCTGTCAATTCGGTTCGGCGGCGAACCCGTCGGCGGCGAACCCGCCGAGCCCCGAAGAGGACGTGAAGTACAGGCACGGTATTCGCCCACGGGGCGCTGCCCGCGGCAGAAGGCTCTGACGCGGCGCCCGCACCGGGCCGGGGCACCCACGCGCAGGCCTACGTGGCCTGTTCCCTGAATCGCTCGAACTCCGCCCGGAGCCGCAGGAGGAGCGCCCGGGCCGATTCGATGTCGCCTTGCTTGCACGATCGCTCCATCTCCCCGGCCACGCGGTACATTGCCATTGCCCCGGCAGAGCCGCAGCCGCCCTTCAACGCATGGGCCTCCTCTCGGCCGGCCGAGGCATCCCCTCGGGCAATTGCCGACGCGATGCAGTCGAGTTGTCCGGGAACTTGCTCGATGAGGATATCGAGTACCTGCTGGGCCAGCGCCTCATCGCCGTCCATTCGTTCGAGCAGGGCGGCTCGATCGCAGACCTCCCCGGAATCGGAGGTCTCCCGCTCATGAGACGCCCGGGCCGGCCCGGGCCTGCCTTCTCCGGCGCAACGCTCGATGGCTGCGAGAAGCTGCCGCCGTTTGACGGGCTTGGGGACATAGTCGTCCATGCCCGCTTCGATGCATTTCTCGCGGTCGCCTTTCATTGCGTGGGCCGTCATGGCGATGACGGGCACGCCGGGATTGAGCACGGAAGAGCCAGCCTTGCGGATTGATCGGGTTGCCTCGTATCCATCCATCACGGGCATCTGAACATCCATCAGTACGATATCGTAGGGGGTCGTTTCGAGCGCCTTCACGGCCTCAAGCCCGTTTGCGACGGCATCGACGCGATATCCAGCCTTCTCCAGTGTCTTGAGGGCCACGAGGCGGTTGGTTGCGTTGTCTTCCGCAAGCAGAATGCGCAGGTCGTGTTTCCGGTTTTCAGCGATAGTGCGCCGTGTGGAACCGCCCGGCTTTCCCTCTCTGGGGGGCATGGGGCCACGGAGGGCCGTGGCAAGGCAATCGCGGAGGTCGGACTGGTTCACGGGCTTCGTCAGATAGGCGGAGAAGCCCAACTTGACGAACCGGGCTGCTTCAGCCCGCTGCGTCATAGGCGCCATCAGCACGAGCCGCACCTCGTGGAGCGTCTCATCCTGCCTGACCAGGCGGCCCAACTGCTCCCCGTCCATTCCCGGCATCTGCCAGTCCAGCAGCACGAGGGAGAACGGTTCGCCTCTGTCCACGGCAGCGCGGAGGGCACCGAGGGCCTCTTCTCCACCCGCGGCCAACTCCGGATGACAGCCCCAGGCCCTGAGTTGCCCTTCCAGCATCCTTCGGTTTGTGGCATTGTCATCAACTACCAAGATCCGCGGCTGCCCCAGGAGCGCGTCAGCAACGTCGCCGATTCGGGGTGGCTCCTCGGGCTCGGGCGACCTCTTCTCGAGAACAGCCGTAAACCAGAAGGTCGATCCCATCCCGGGTTCGCTCGCTACGCCAATCTGTCCGCCCATCAACTCCGCCAGTTGCTTTGATATGGCCAGCCCGAGCCCGGTGCCACCGTACTGGCGCGTTGTGCTCGTGTCTTCTTGCATGAACGCGCCGAAAAGCGACTTGGACGCCTCTGGACTGATTCCGATGCCCGTGTCGCGGACGGAGAACCGTACCGTAGCCGCCGCGTTCGTTTCGTCTTCGAGGCCCGCGTGCACGACGATCTCGCCCTTGGATGTGAACTTGACGGCATTGCCGATGAGGTTCACCAAGATTTGGCGCAGTCGCCCGGGATCCCCGCGGACGAGTGACGGCACTTCGGGATCGAGCGAATAGACATACTCGAGCCCCTTCTCCTGGGCCCGCAGGCAGAGCACATCGCTGGCGCTCTCGAGGATCGCGCGCAAGTCGAAATCGATGATCTCGATGTCCAGTCTGCCCGCCTCGATCTTCGAGAAGTCCAGGATGTCATTGAGAATGGCCAGCAGGCCGTTGGCGCTCTCGATGATGGTGTCCGCATACTCGCGTTGTTCCTGACTGAGTGGGGTATCGAGCAGGAGCTCTGCTATCCCGATGACGCCGTTCATGGGCGTCCGGATCTCGTGGCTCATGTTCGCGAGGAACTCCGACTTGGCCCGCGCGCCGGCCTCGGCGGCCTCCTTTGCGTCGATGAGGGCCTCCTCGGTTCGCATGCGTTCGTCGACCTCGGCCTCGAGTTGCCGGTTCTTGGCCTTCACTTCCTCCTCGCGCGCGCGGATCATTCCGGAGAGTCGTGTCACGGCGAAGGCGATCGTGTTGAAGAACGGACACACCATCAGCGTGAAGAAGATCTGCAACCCGCCCGACATAGTGATGTCCGGGTTGGACGCGGGCGGGATGAAGTGCGCGTGCTCCAGATAGGCCAAGGCGGCGTAGCACACAAAGGCAGCATTCGCGCTCAGATACGTGTGTGCAGAGGTCAACACGATCCCACTGAAGATGAATGGGAGCGGATACACCAGTAGCATGATGTACGCCTTCGAGCCCCCCAGGACATAGGTGCCCACCGTGATCGCCACGGCATCGACCAGCACGTTAGTGGAAAAGACACGTTCGGGGTGCCGGAACCGTCTGAGCAGGAACGGATACGGTTGGTTCAGGAGCATCTCGAACGCGGTGACAGCGAGGACAAGGCCCATATGGAGGTCCATCCAGCCCACCGCGTCTGCGATGCCATACCCCACGAGGCACGAAAAGGCGGAGGCGAACCGGACCTTGATTATCGCCGACGCCTTCGCCAGCGTCTCCTTGTCCGGCACGGGGTATGCCGCCGTCTGAATGCTGGCTGCCATGTCATCTCCTTCAGTCCCGTGCTGCACCGGCTCCGAGGACGGAGTGAAACGCCTGGATAGCCACGCTGAGGCCTTGACGCGCCTCCGAAGTCGGGAGCGAACCGGAGGCGACTGCGCGTAGCCCGCGGTAGGCCCATCCTTGTCGATTGTAGGCTGGCCCGAGAAGGGCGTCAATACGCTGGGGCAGATCCCAAGTCGTCTCGTGCCTTGGGGTGCGGCGCGTGAGGCAAGCTCGGCCTCGCTGTTCGTCGCTACGCGATGCTCACCCAGTGGGTGGCTATGTGACCGGGCGGAACCCGCTCACCGGCAAGGACTTCCGACGCGCCGCCCTTCGCTACCAGACGTTCTGGGGCGTGGCTGTCGCCGGTTCCGGAGCCGTCAACGGCCCATCGCATGCAGCAGCGCCTCTGCCTCCTGCCGGATCTGGGCGGCAAGGTTCGACATCTGCAACAGGCACCCGAGTCGTTCGCGGGCCTCTTTGTGTAAGCCTAGTGATGCCAGCAGCTTGGCCAGCATCACGTGGCCCTCGTGGTAGTCGGCCACCGCGGCGAGCAGGGTCTCGAGGGCACCTACGGCCCGGTTCGGCGTGCCGTGTCGGATGGCAAGATCCGCCAATAACACGCCGGCCTCCCGGCAGGCGGGATCCAGCGCCTGAGCCCGCTCGAGGGCGCGGATGGCGCGCGCCGCATCGCCGCGCCGCTCATACCGCTCCGCCGAGGCCATCAAGCCGTCCCTGCGCGCAGTGGGCGCAACGTTTTTGAGGCAACAGAACACGCCGTATAGCCCGTTTGGAAGTTGGAAGCGCTCCAAGGCGTGGGGATAGGCCGTGAAATCCTCCTCCGCCCACATGCTGCGGTGCAGTTCGCCCGGGTTCCCGTAGGCCTCGGGATGCTCCCACCCCTCGCCGAGGGGGATGTTGACGAGAAGCGCCTTCTGCGCCTTGTCGTATAGCGCCTCCAGCACGTCCTCGCCCTCGCCCTTCTCGAGGTGCTCGATCACGTCCCCCGCAATGATCAGGTCATACGTATCGAGGTCAGGGAGCGCATCGCGGATGTCCGCGATCCGGATGGATGAGTACAGCGCCCGCTGGTGATCCTGAACATAGGGTTCGAAGAGCTCGATGCCGTCAATACGCGTCTTCCACTGCTGCGGACGGATACGGCCGCTAGACACATCGAGGTATTCCCGGCACAGAAATCCCCATACGCCGAACCCGCACCCGATGTCGAGCACCGAACGCGGCGCCAGGTGGACGATCAAGGCCACGCAGTATGAGAGATGAATGCTCGTGCTTACCGGCATGATGAGTCACAATACCACATCGGAGGCGGGGTACGGAACCGGCCGCGGGGCGTCGATATCGCCCTAGATCGTCTTCCAGCGTTCCAGCCGGGTAAAAGCCTGCTCGGCGGCGGCCAGCAGAACCCCCATCTCGACGGGTTTCGTGAAGTAGTCCTCGAATCCCGCCTCCCGGCAATCGGCCAACTCGAACAGCGAGCGGTGGCCCGTGACGG
>JAFGTL010000723.1 GCA_016934125.1 Candidatus Hydrogenedentota bacterium | reverse complement strand
TGGTTGCGGATGACGACCTTGGGCAGGATCTCGGCGCCGATATTCCGCAGCTCATAGATGCGGGTCTCGATTTTCTCGAAGGACTCTGTACGGATCTTCTCGGCGGTGCTGATCCAGAGGAAGCCCGGCTGCACCGCGTACCAGAGGTCCATGGGGCGGAGCAGCGCCTTGCGGGCGTCGCTGAGTCTCACATCGTCCAGCTTGATGTACGAGACATAGCCGTCGGTGACGTACCCGCTGGTCGTGCCCTGCTGCTGCTGGCCGGGCCGCTGGGTTTGGAGCGGAGACTGCGGCCGGGTGGTCGGAAACGTGCCCGGGCGGTTGGTTCCCGGCTGGGTGGGGAACGTGCCGGGGAAGGTGCCGGGGGTTGTGGGCATGCCGGGCACCGTGCCGGGGGCGGCTGTCAGGGCCGCCGTTGCGGTCTCCTCCTGCGGCGGGGCCACCACGCGCTCGTCGACGATGATGTTGATGGACACATACTCACCGATGAAATCGACAATCCGGCTGATGTGCTCGTTGTCGAACTCCACGGACACATGGGACTCGAGCGCCGCCTCGATGTCGGATGCGACGCCAAGCTCCGCCGACTCCTCTTCCGCCACGGGAAGGCGGACGTTGAACTGCTGGATGCCTTTCGCATCGGCCCCGGGCGGAAGAAGCTTGGTTTCTTCGATGGATCTCCGGATAACGGCCCGCTGGACCTCCAGCTCCTCCCAGGTTCGCGCGATGTCTTCATCGTACGCACCCACGGTGGCCTCCGAGAGCAGTCGCTGGGCCGTCCGGTTATCGGGCGCGATGATGAGCACCTCTTTGAATTTGCCTACCGCCTTCGAGAACTTGCGGTTGTCGAGGTAGTACTGGCCTTCATCCATCAATTCCTTGATCCGTTTGAGCTTGATCTCCTCGGCGGACAGTTCGGGTTCGCCCGCCTCGACCTGGGCCTCCAGCGCTGCGGAATCGGGATCGAAGGTCTCGAAGGTCTGGGTGGCGGAAGGATCGGCCCCGGCCGCGGCCTCCTGGAGCTTGCCGTTGCACTTGCGGACAAGCGTCTCCGCCTTCTCCATGCCGGGATCGAGGGCCAGGGCTCGATGGAGCTTGTTGAGCGCCTCGCGGTACTTGTGGTGCTTGTAGAGCTCCAGGCCTTCCTGGTAGTACTTCTGGGCTTGCGAGATGTCCTCGACGGGGGCCGCCGCGTCAGCGGCCGCGACCTCGCCCTGGGGCAGCGGCTCGGGCGCGTCTTGAGCCCAAACAGGAGCAGCGATGATGGGCGCCGCCGCTGCGATGAGCAACACTACCGCTAAGCCGTGTGCGGTGGTTGACCGCGGCAATTTCGTACTCATCAGAATCCCTTCCTTCCGCGATTGTGAGTAAGGACTATACCGCAATTCCGGTACGCTTCTCAAGACGCCCCCTCCAATTGATAGGTGAACGTTCTGTTGTGTTCCTGGGAATAGATGACGATGGAGCCGCTGGCTTCATCGATGCTCTCCAGACGGTACGTCTCGAAGGCCTCACCTTCTTTGTAGCGCTTTGGCTTCGTGCCGCGGGTGATGATCTCTGCCCGTGGCTTGCCGTCCGGGAACGGCCGGATCCCCACGAGCCGCATTTCCGGGCGTCGCGGGCCCTGATCCTCATCGTGCTCGGTGGTGCCGTAAATGGTGAATGGATTGGACTCGGCGAACCGCGAGGCCGGCACGGCAATCGGCGGCGCCGGGGGCAGCGGGGGATCTCCTGGGAAATCAGCCCCCGGCGGCGGGGCTTCCGGGCCGGACGGCAGGGCCTTTGGGGCCTTCGGGATGTCCAGCGGAGCCGCTTCCTCCGGATCGACCACCTTGTAGACGCGGTAGCAGAACACGAGGATCAGCACGACAAGGACGACCTTCTCCTTGTTGAGCCAGACCCACGTGCCGATCTTGTGTAACTTCTCCAATCCAAATTCCTTACAGCAGCTTTAGAACGGCAGGAACCTCCTGCGGAACCGCTGCCATCTTGTCAAAGGCGCCCGCCGCCCCGGGCCGTACGACCTCGGGGCCCCTTCTTCGTCCTCCTCGCCGGCTTCCTTCACGCCGGGCAGGCCCATGTCCAGCGAGGCCGCCGGGAGCGTCGCCGGTTTCGGCCCCTCGCCCGGAATGAACCGCGCCTCGGACAAGAGCATCTCGATTCGAAGCTGGGGATTCGGGTTGGCCAGTTGCGGATTGGCGATCCGGAGCCCCTCGACGTAGAAGAAGTGGTTGCCTCGGTTCAACCCATTCATGAACTTGACGAGGTCTTCCAACGTCATGCCGAAGATGAGCCCGTATGACTGGATCCGAAAATCCCCAGTCTTGGTGATACGCTCCGGCCAGATCTCGATCCGGTCGACGTAGCGCGCGCCTTCCTCGACGAGGAGATGGACCACCGCGCTGCCGAGCTCGAACTGCTCGAGCCATTCCACGGCCTGACGCCGTCCCACATCGCGGGACGTCAGTTCGCCCAGCGTCGCGGCCCCGAAGGTATCGTTCACCAGGGGGGGGAGCCCCTTCGTGTAGACATATTGCTGCAGCGCCAATTGCCGCTTGGCGAATTCCTCCTCATACCAGAACCGGGGCACCTGTCCTTCGGGCGGCGGGTCGACAGTCTGCCGCAATGTGCCGACCAGGCCTTCCGAACGCTCCTGCACCGCCTCGCGCCACGGCTCCACTGCGCCGCTGTATGCGCGCACCACGTCCTTGGGCACACAGCCCTGGAAGGTATTGGCGATCTGCTTGCTCTTTTTCTCCAACTGGGCAAGACGATCCTCGTCTTCCCGGTATTTGGCCACCTGATCCTTCCAATAGAACCGGTAGCCGGCGGCGACGCCGCCGATGACCGCGAGGATCATGGCCGTTGTTATGAGTTGATGCTTCCGCACGGTTTCGCCGGGCTATCCCTAGCGCCCCATCCTTTCCCTCAGTTTGTCCGCCGCGCTTCGTTGCGCGCCGCCGCCGGCCCGGGCGCCCCCCGTCGGTTCGGGTTCGGCCAATCTGGCCGCGCCGGCCACCTGCAACTCAATCTTGAATGATCGAAGCTCTGCACCCATCCCGGCGACCGGCGCCGCGGAGTAGTTCGGTTGATAGGCCTGATACGCCCCCGGCTGAAGCCCGGAGAAGGCCCCTTGGCCCTGCCCCCAGCCCGCCGCCGCGCCCGAGGTGCGCGTCGTTGTGGGGCTCCCGGTCGTGTACAGGACGTTTGCCGGAACCTTGTCCGAATCTCGCGCGCTGAAGTACACCCCGTCTTGAATGAAGGCCCCGGAGTTCTTCAGGGCGTCCACGAACTCCGTCAGCGTCTCCGCGTCGCGCGCATAGCCCTGAATACGGATGGCGTTCATAGCCAACTCGGCCTCGTCGCTCTTGCCGCTCGGGGCGTCCAGGTGGAACGTCTCCGTCCTGCTCGTCTCGCCCCCAGCCTTGTCACCCGCCCGCGTCGGCGGTGTAGCCCGCGTCAGCGGTGAAGCCGGCTTCGCGGCTGCGTCGGGGGCCGCGGAGGCCAAGGGGTCGTCATCATCGGCCGCCGGCGCCGCTCCTCCGTTCGGTCTCTGCCCGGCCTCGGCCCGCGCCCGTTCTGCGGCCTCCCTGAGCCCGCCACCCGTCACACCACCTGTGGAGGCGCTGGCTACGGCGGCCGCCTCGGGCTGTGCGGCCGCGGCGTCGCCCGTGATGCTGATCGTCTCGAAGGTGTGGATGACGACGAGCTTGCCTTTGGGGCGCGCCTCGTTGATCACGTCGATGTACTCCTGCCACTGGATCCGCCGGTTGTACATCCAATCGAGCCGCTGGACGCGTTCGCGGTAATAGTTGATTTTGCCCTTCTCGTCGGCGAGTTCCTGCTCATATTGCGAGCGCCATTTGGCCGGCGGGATACCGTCCCGCACCATCCGGGGATCGTACTGCCTGATCACCGCCTCGATCTTGTCGCTCTGCGCGCGCACCTGCTGGTTCTTCTGAGCGCTGACGGGGATGATGGTCGTGAAGATCAGTCCGAGCGCCACGGCCACCATGCCGATGTAGAACGCTTGCTCCTTGCGCCGGCCCGCCTCCACGACGCGCGGCGGAACCAGGTTGATCTGGATCGGAACCGGCTGGAGGCAACGCAACCCGAGGCCCAGGGCGACGCTCGCCTGTTCGGGGTGCTCGTTCACCTCCTGGGCGCCCGGCGCGATGGCGAGTCCCGCCAAGGGCTGGGCGATGCGCACCTCGGCGCCGAGTTGGCGCTGCATGTAGGGGATGATATTGCGCAGGCACGCGCCGCCCCCGGTGACGACGATGCGCGACACGGTGCCGCCGCCCGGCTGCGAGCGGAAGTAGGCGAAGGAGCGGTTGATCTCGGACATGAGCCGGCCCAGGACGCGCCCGATCACCTCGCCGCCCTTGCCGTCGCGCTTGGGATCGCCCGTGGGCGCGAACCCCCGCTCCCGTTTGAGCCGTTCCGCCTCGAGGAAGGGGATCTTGAACTCGTGGCTGATCGCCGCCGTGATGTCGTTGCCGCCGAAGTTGACGCTGCGCGGGAACCGGAACTGATTCTCGCGCTCGATGATGATGTCCGTCGTGCTCGCGCCGAGATCGATGAGGGCGACGCATTCGCCCTGTTCCCCGAATTCGCCGGCCTGTTTCAGCCAGTTGTAGGCGGCCAGCGGGCACACGTCGACCACGCCGATCCCGCGTTTGACGTCGCGCACAAGCTGGAGGCACTTCTCGACCACGTCCACCTTGATGGCGGCCATCAACACCTCGTAGCCGCCTGCGTCCGTCCGGTTCAGGATCTGGTAGTCGAAGGCGATCTGTTCCAGCGAGAACGGGATCTGCTGGAGGATCTCGTAGCGGACGATCTGGTTGACCTTGTGCTCCTGCACAGGCGGCAGGGCGCGCGGCCGCATGAAAACCGATTGCCCCGGCACGCCCACCACGACCTTCTTGGCGCGGACTCTGGCCTCTTTCAGGAGATCCTTGAGCGTGTTGAGCCGGATCTCGTGCTGCTCCTCCTCCTCCATGGAAGGTTCGATCTGGAATTCGCGCTGGTAGTACTTGGTGAGTTGGTAGCCGGTCTTGGTGGGAGACAGCTCACACAGCCGCACCGCGCTCGTACCGATGTCCAGCACGAGCCGGTTCACGCGGGAACGCTTTCGCTTCGCCATCAAACCACCCTACCCGTCCGCATCTCGCGGGTCAAGCACAGCATTCCTTCCCGTGTACCCGATCGAGTACAAGGGCCACCCCTCCAGATCGAGGGCACGGCGAATTGTGAGTCACTCAACCGACTAATACCCATCCTAAACCCTTGATTTTTATTGTAGTAAAGGACGAAAACCTTGTCAAGAGTAAAATCAGATTTGACAATAGTTTTCCTGCCCCCCCTCACGGCCTTCCCGGCTTGGACGAGCCCGCCACATCCGCCGCGCACCGGAACCCGTAATCCTCACGGGTGGCGTCCATTCGCGCGTAGTGGCGCCGCGCACACCGCGCGTCAAAGGCGCCCGCCTTGTACGAGCCGCCCCGCAACACCCGGAACACCTGGCCGTAGTCCTTCTCGATCACCACATTCCCCGGATAGGCCTCATACCAACTCGAAGTCCATTCGTAGATATTCCCGGCCATGTCGAAGCAGCCCGCCGGCGATGCGCCCGCCCGGAACTGGCCCACCTTGCAGGGCTGCGGGTTCGAAGTCGTCGCGATATTGCACAAGGAGCCCTGGAACTTCGCTCCCCACGGGTATTCGCGGCCATCCACGCCGCGGGCGGCCCGTTCCCACTCCGTCTCGGTGGGCAGGCGCTTGCCGACCGCGGCCGCATAGGCCACGGCCTGGTTCCACGATATGCCGCCCGCCGGATAGGTTTCCCGGCCTTCTTTGAAGGTATGGGACGGAAACACGGCCTTGAACTGCTCATTTGTCACTTCGTACTTGTCGATGTAGAACGCATCGAGCCAGAGCGTGCGTTTGGGGCGTTCGTCGGGCGATTCGTCGTCCACGCCCATGATGAACTCGGCCGCCGGCACGAGCACCATGCCTGCCGGCGCGTCGCCCTCCTCGAGGGCGAATTCGAGATTGCTCTTCTCGTTCGGGCCCAGCGTAACTACCCGCTCGCCCGTTACATAGCCCTTCACAAACACCGAGATCACGTACGTGCCTTGCGGCAGGTCGAACCGGGCGGCCGTCCGCTCCCGCTGGAGCTGGTTGTTGATCCAGATCTGGGCGCCCGTCGGCACCGTGTACACCTCCAGCGAGGCCAGCTTGGGCTTCAACTCCTCGACCCGCTTGTATCGATAGTCCGGCTGGACGTCCAGCACGCCCACGGCCTTCTCGTAGTTCTCTTTCTCCACCTCATAAGTGTGTTCGCCCACGGGCACGGCCTTGCCCACGAGCGGCGTCTCGCCGATCTCGATGGCTCCATCGAGGGTGACGCGGGCGCCCGACGGCGTCGATTTGATCGTGAGGTAGCCGACCTGCGGCTCCATCTCGATCTGGATGCGGACTTCGCCGCCTTCGTCGGGAATGCGCACCGTCTCCCACTTGTTCTCGAACCGCTCCTTCTGGACCTCGACGAGCACCGGCCCGGGCGACAGCCCATCCACCGTGCACGGGCTTTCACCCACGAGCACGTTGTCCACCATCACCACCGCGCCCTCGACGGGCGTCGTCTCGATGAAGAGCGTCGCGGTGACGCCGTCGTCCTTCGAGCCGCCGCAACCCGTCACGGCCAGGACAACACACACGGGCAGTATCCACCGCCTCGACACGAGACGCCTGCCCTTATTCATCGACTCGCGTACCCCCCGCGGAATCCGGCCGGGAACGCGGCCCCCTCTCGTCGAGGGCCCCGTCCACCCGCGCGGTCCCATCCGAGCTGCGGCACACTACCGCCCGGGCGCAAGGGGCGCCGGCCTCGCACACAACTCCGCCGGCCCCTCCACTCGCCTCGGCAACAGAGACCTCTCCTCTCCAACGTCCTATCGAGCCCATCCTCGGCAACCCCCCGCCCGCGAGCCGCTCACGCGGCCCACATCGGGCCGTTGCCGGGCCTCACACACTTCATTAAACCGCAAATCGTCTTCTGGCGCAAGCATTTACTCGCGCTGCTGCACCTTGATCGGCTGATCATCCTTCGAGTCCCGCGGCCCCAGGAATTCGCCCACCGACTCGTACACCAGCGTGAACTGGAGGTTCGCCGGCGTCGGATCCGCCGTATCGTCCGATGAGTAGCCGGGGATGCTGTCGTCATCGATGAAGACGAACGCCCGGAACACGTAGCTGACTTCCTTGTTCGTGGCCGAGGGCAGCAGCGGAAAGGAACCGCCCTGCACGAAGGGGAGCGCCACCGTCTGCCCGCTCGGCCCGGCGGGCACATCAGGGGGCGCAGCGGTGATTTCGGCCCCATTCTCGGCAAAAAGCTGCCACTTGATCCATACCGGATACGTCGTCGACTCATAGGTTGGCGTCACCTGGAACGCGGCGGTGATGTAGCGCGCCGGGGTCGCGTCGGCAGGCATCGGCACGACGGTGTTCGAGCCGAGGCGGACGTCGTCGCCATCGCCCAGCGTGCCGTACGTTGGGCTGTCATGCCAGAACACGGCGTTTACCGAGGTGTCCACGGCGTTTTGGGGGCTTTGGAGATAGAAACGCTGCCAATTGCTGCCCGAGGCCGCCGCGCCCGTCAACGCCACCTGTTCCGTGCCGCCGAAATCGAGGGTGAGGTCTTCCCAGGGCCACGGCTCGACGTTGCCCGCTTCGTCGGCGCCGGCCACCACGAGGAGCAGCCAGTAGCCGAGCACGCCGCCCGGCACGCTCGAATCGAGGGCGAGGAACTCGGGCGGCCCGATCCGGCCCGTCTCGCTCCAGGCGCCCCACGCGGACACGGGCTCGTACACGGCGTTGTAGCCCGGGCCGCCGGCCACGGTGCTGCGCCAGATCCGGTAGGTGTAGAGCGGCCGCGGCCGCCCCGCCGGATCGGGATCGAAGGCGCGCCGTAACTTCCAGTTGAACACGGCCTTATCGATGACGACCTCCTGGCCCTCGAGGTTCGGGAGCACGCGCGTCCGCGCCCGGAACATCCACCACAGATGGAACGGATCCAGGGCGATGTACGTCGAGTCCGAGTAGCCGATCGTGGGCTCCTGGAGGTACGTCATGTTGCCGGCACGATCTTTCGCGACGAACTTCACCGCCAGGTGGAGGTAGTCCTTGTCGCTCCCGTGCCACCAGATGCCGGGCACGGGCGCCCCGGCCACTTCGTGCTCGAACCGCCAGCTCGCGTCCATGCCGCGGTTGTCGAGATCCACCGTGGCGCTCGGCGCCGATTCGGCAAGCGGGTTGCCGAAGTCGTAACCCGAGTTGGCGCCACCGGTTGCGATATCGTAGTACACGCCCACGCCGGCCGGAAGGTCTGTCTCGTCGACAAACCGCCACTGGGCCGGATCGAGCAGATCGGCGGGCAGATCGTCTGGCGTGTCGGGCACCCCGTCCGTGCTCGGCGGGAACCCCGAAGTCTGCCGCGTGGCCACCGAGGTGAACGGATCCTCGTCGGTGAGATCGCCTTCGATCCGGAGCCCGGTGTCCAGGTCGCGCACGGGCGGATCCTCGAAGGAGACGACGATGCTCACGTTCAACGGCTCCGCGTTCGGCGTGCCGAGGGGGATCTCGGGCGGAAGCACGTTGTCGACGGGCAGGTTGTTCGAGATCGAGCCGACGTTGAAGAAGGCCTTGGCGCCGTCCGACGTGCCGGGCACTTCGGTGATCAGCCCGTCGTCATAGGGGAAGAACGGGGGCGTGCCCAGGGGGGAGTCGGTCGGCCGCCAGTCGCTCGGCAGGGCCGCGTACGGATGGAGCGTCGAGGGCAGGCCGAGGGCCTCGGCGGCGTAGCGGCCCGATCCGTTATGGCCGAGGGAGTTCTGGAGGATGGCCAGGCTGGCCGCCGACACGGGATACGACACGGCCCGCGGCGGCACCGTGTCGATGAGCACGTGGCGGTACGTGCGCACCTGATCCGTGTTGGGGTTGATAAACGAGGCGCCCGCCATGGCGTACACGACGCCGTGCCCGTCGGCGATGATGTCGCCTTGGTTGGGCACGAGTTCGCCCCCCACCTGGTTGTACACCACCGTCTCGATGTCTTCCGCGTTGGCGCCATACCACACCGAGCCGCCGCTGGCCACCTCGGAGAACACGATCCGATGGTTCACGTTCGTGCTTTCACCGCCCTGCGGCACGATGAACACGTTCGTCGGGCTCACGCCGCTGATCCGCAGTTCGATGAGCAGTTCGCCCGCCTCCAACCGGCCGACGGCCGGGTGCAGCGTGCCGGACGCTGACTCGATATAGGCGGTCGGATCGGGCGGAATCACGTTCACGTAATACCAATTGCCCACCGCGCCGCCCGCGTAATACTCGTCCGAGCCGATGTCGGGATCCCCCGAATCGTACGGCAGGGCCATCGACGGGCGCGGTTCGCCCTCGAGATCCGTCGCCACAAACCGTTCCCAACCGGCCAGGGCCGCGTCGAAATTCGGATCGGCCTTGCCCACGAGCCCGTCTTTCAGCAGGAGCTTGCCGTTCGCATCCACGAGAGGCGGATCGCCCGGCGGATCGTTCAGCGGATCCGCCCCCGGATCATCCGTGCCGGTGACGTTCACGTAGTTGTTCGACGCGGGATTGTTGATGGCCACGTTGTTGAACGAGGCCGTATAGGCGCTCGACGCCTGCCACACGAGCCCCCCGTCACTGCCGCCGCCGCTGCCGTTGCTGTACACGAGGCAGTTTCCCACCCGCGCGTCGGCGCCGCTCATCACGTACACGCCCCGGTTCGCGTTGTCGTACAGCGTGCAGAACTGGATCCACGGCTCGGCCGTGCCCTCGACGTGCACCCCGTCCTGCCCGTTGTTGCGGATGGTGCAGTTGATGATCAGGGGCGTCGATGTGTCATCGCAGAACACGCCCGCCTCGGCGTTGTCCCAGAGGTGACAGCGGGTGACCACGGCCTGCGAGTCGTTCAGCATCTTCACGCCGTTCAGGCCGGAACAGATCGAGAGGCCCTCGATCACCACCGTGCCCATCGCGCCCGTCAGCTCGAACACGTCCTCGGTGCCGCCCAGTCTCGACGACACCACGACCCTTGCCGGGCCGTCCGTCACCACCGTCGTGCCGCTGTACACGTTGTCGGCGACGCCGACGATCTCGATATCGTCCGTCGAGCCGATCTCGATGTTCGCCGGCCACGTGCCCGCCGTCACGAGCACGCTCACCGTCCGGCCCTGATCCGCCGCGAGCGTCTTCGCCGCGGCCACCGCCTCCTCGAGATCGCTGAACTTCTGCGATTCGTCAAGGTCGGGGAACTGCGTCGGCCCCGACTCGACCACCACAATCGGCAGGGCGGTTTGCGCGGCCCCGGGCAATGCGACGAGCCACCCGGCCACCAGCGCCACTGCCCCGATTCGGATCCACATCCTATGCCGCATACCGCACTCCCTCACAACCGGCACGAGGATGAAGGCAAAAGGCAAGGGCCAAAGGCCTTGTCCGATGAACTAGCATGAGGGATCCCGGCATAATCAGGATAAACCCGGCGCCGAACGGCCCGGTTCCGCGCCGCCTGCGCCGTGCCCCCGCCCTTGCCTCTTGCCTTCATCCTCGCACCCGCCATACGCCGGCCCGGTTACCGCTCGTACACCAGCCGGCTCTTTTTCTCGCCCAACACGTCGAACTCGTCGTCGTCGCGCCAATTGATGATGCCGTCCCCGTTCGCGTCCACGCCGATGCCGGCCTGGGCCGTGACAATGATCTCGAAGATGTCCGAGCGCGTCGTGATCTGATTCGACATGGCCATGAAGCGCTTCGCGTTCTCGACGAAGTACAACTCGTCGTCGGCCGGATCCGGATCCGTCACGCTCAGCAGGGGGCGCCCGTCTTCATCGGCCTCGGTAAACAGCACGTCGAAGATGTTCTCGTAATACCGGCCGTCGTAGTGCTCGTGGGCCACCCGGCGCCCGTCGTTCACGATCCGCCGCGCCACGTCGTCCGGTGGATCGCCCGCCGCCACCGCGATCGGGTCACCCTCGAAGGTCGAGCGCAACTGCAGATCCGGCTGGAGATCTTCATCGTAGTAGTAGTTCATCAACCCTTGCCACGCGATGAGCGCCCCCGGCACGCCCCACAGCGGGTTGAACACCGCCGCTACGTCCGCGTTCACCTGCCGCGTCACCGCCGTGTTGATGTTGATCCGGCCGGGCGTCCGGTTGCAGGGGGTGAGCACGACGCGCGAGAACCGGTTGAGCCGGCCCGGCAGGCCCCAGTTCCGCAGGAACAGGGCCAGGTAGGTGTTCTCCACCTTGACGGTGCCGTAGTGGATGATGCCCTGGGTGCTGGGCACGGCGCCCTCGTGGAGCCCGAAGGACTCGGCATCGAGATACGTCGCGTTGGGCGGCCGCACCTCATTCGCCGCCCAGCACTTGTGATCGCCGTCCGGATCCGTGAAGCAGGCCACGTCCACGGCCAGTTCATCGAGGAACACGTTCGAACTCGAATCGAGCAGGCTGTGGCCGAAATCGAACAGGTTGTCGCCGTCGCCGTTGTCATCGCTCAGGAGCGCCTGGCCCGACACGTAGTCGGCGTCGCGCAGGGCGTCCAGCGGCTCCGCCGTCACGATGTACACGTCGTATTCGCCGTTCTCGAGGCCGTCCGCCCCGTCCCACACGAACAATGCCTCCGAGGCGAGGAACGGTTCGATGGCCGAGCCGGGATCCGGATAGGTGGGCGCGTGGCCCGCCGTGTTGGCCTGCACGAAATTAACCGGATTCGCCGACACGTACATGACGGCCCGGCTCTGGATCGGCCAGCGCCGGCGGAGATCGTCGGCCATCGTCGCGGGCCACGGCGGCGACGGCCAGGCGGGCGTCTGGAACAGGAAATTCAGTTCCACCGGGTAGTTGTCTTCCTGCAGGTAGGGGAAGAAGGGATACGCCGTGCTGTCCGCGAGATCGATCCGCCGGATCACCGTGTGGGGCGCCTCCTCGGCATCCAGCGAGTAGAGGAACACGGGCGCCCAGCCCTGGGGCGGCACATTGGCATCGATATCCCAGTGGATCGACGCGGGGGTGGCCACCACGGCCTCGAGATCCGGATAGAGCGGATAGAAGTCGGCCTGCCCGGCCGTCAACACGAGCGGATTGAGCGTGCCGGCCCCGCCGAGGGCCTTGGTGTCCTCCGCCGAGTCCGCGAGCATGATGTCCGTCACCGCCTCGTGCACGAGGGGAACGGCCGCGCCCACGTAGGCCGGCGAATACAACTGCTGGATCATGGCGAACTGGGGCATGCTCACGAGATCGCCCGGCGTGGCCAGGCCGCGATTCCGCACCTCGGGGTAGTAGTACTCCCAGGGCGGCCGCTGCGAGCCCGCCGTGAACGAGCCGGTGAAGCCCGCCCCGAACTGCCCGAACGCGTTCTCGGTTACGCGCGTGAAGAAGTTCTTGCGCAGCGGCGAGCCGCTGAAGCCGTGGCCGTAAAGCACCGGGCCGCCCGACACCCGGTTCGCACCGGCGTATTCATCGAACCGGTTCGTGCCCGGATCCCAGTGATCGTAGGCGCCGTCCGTGGCCTCCCACCGGTTCGTGTGGCCGAAGCGATCGCCCGTGTACAGCGGGTGCTTCCGCTCGAGGCTCCGGTAGAAGTCCACGGCCATCGTGTTGTCCGGCCACATGGTGAGATAGCGCGGATCGAGGCACGGATCCCCGAGAGATGTCTCGTAGTAGGGGCAACCGAGCACGTCGTCGACGGCCCGGTTGATCACGTCGCGTTCCGTGTAGGTGATGCGATCGGCCACGCGGCCGAGGAGCCGCGGCCCTTGCCACAGCGTCACCACCACGCAGTCGCCCGGGAACATGCGCCGCTCCACGAACTCCTTCCAGGCCGGCATGTCGCGATACGTGCCCAGATACGGCACGTTGTCGCCCGCATTGCTCGGATCGAGCGTTTCGATTACATCCAACGTGCCGTCGTTGTCCGTGTCGATCCCATACGTCAAGATCAGCGAGTAGAAGCTGAACGAGCCGGGCGCGGGCGAACTCGTCCCGGCCCACGAGTCCGGATTGCCTTCATCCTTGCCTTCGCCGGCCTCGTCTACCGTGCCGTCGCCGTCGTTGTCGACGTGATCAGTCATCAAGGCGTCATTGTCGTCGTCGTTATCGATGTCGTCGTGCTCGGGGTAGTTCGGGAAGATGCCCCCGTTGAGCACCAGCTCGGCGAGTGCATCCGGGGCGTTGCCGACGAGATCCAAGTCGGAAATCACCAGTTGCACGATGCGATCCCACGCCTTGGCGGGCTTGTTATCGTCGCCGATGGGATCGTTCGTCGAGATCAGCCCGTCGTCGGGCCGTCCATCGGTGTCGGCGTATCCATCCCCGTCTCGATCCACGAAGTCCGTATAGTCGTCCCGCCGGAACACACTCTCGCCGAGCGAGTAACCCACGAGGCCCGCGAGATACAGATCCGGAATCGGCGGCACGGACACCCTGTCGTAGAAGTAGCAGTCGCCCGAGTCCATGAGGATAGGCCCGCGGGCGAGGCCGATGCCGTTGCGGAAGATGAAATCCTGGAGGAGGAGCCCGTCGTCGAAGTTGTCGAACTTGTTCGTGCCGAGGAGGAGCGTGCCGCCCGGCGCGATGTAGGTGTTGTCCGGGATCGTCATGCCCACGAAATCAGCGTTCCCGGAAGTCCCGACAGTGACTTCCCACCCGCTCAAGTCCACCGGATCGCCGCTCACGGCGATATTCTCGATCTCGATCCACTCGTGATCCGGCTCCTGGCTGAAATCGAAGAAATTGATCGAGATCTTGCCCGAATAGGCCTCGTCGCGGCGGAGCGCCACGCACAGATACACGTCCTCGCCGTCGGCGATGCCGTCGCCGTCCGTGTCCCCATCGCCGTAGGGCGGAATCTCGACGGTGTGCGCGAAATCCTGGGCGTAGCCGCGCGGTGAGTACCCCGTCACCGGCGTCGTGCCGGTGTCGAGGAACGCCCATCCGGGAGGCCGGGTGCTGAAGTGCGTGACAGGGCGCCACGGCACCTCATCCGGACTGGATCCGGCGAAATAGGCCGCGTCATCGTCGAGGATATCATTCCCCGACGCGTCCACATCCTTGCCGCTGGTGGCCGTCCAGGCCGAAGGAAGGGCCTGCGGGTTCTTGGTGATGTACTTGACGGCGAACCTGAGTTGGTTCGCGGCCCCAACCGAGGGCGTGCCGTCTTCATCCGTCGTGTTGACGGTGAGGAAATAGGTGCCGGGCGGCAGCCCGGGCGACGCATGAAATACGAATTGCACCGCGTCCCACGGCGTGGTGGCGTAGGCCGGATCAAGGGGAGGGATGTCGCCGAGCTTCGTGTATGTGGTGGACAAGTAGGCCCCGTCGCCGATGTAGTTGGCGCTGCCGGAATCGAGTTGCCAGTTCGAGCCCGCGCCTGTCTCGCGCTCGATGAAGAAGTCATAGAGCGTGCCCCCAAGGCCGTCATCGTAGGCAGAGAGGTGATTCGGGCTGAACTGCGGCGCTGCGAACGGGCTGTTCTCCATCTCGGCTTCGATCCGGCGGACGGGGCGCACCATGATCTCGGTGATGCGGATGGATTCGGCGCCGGATACGGTGTAGGAGATGGATCGCTGGCTGGCGCCGCCCGTCATGAGTGCCCACCAGTCGTCGAAGATGGCGTTGGTGAGATCGGTGCGGGCGTCATCGGGATCGCGGAAATCCTGAAGGTTGGCGCCGAGTTGCAGCGCATGGAGTTGGGCGTCCTGGGCCATGCCGGGCAGCCGGTTGCCGCCCGTGGGTTCTTCGAGGATCCAGCCGTCGACGCGGGTGTCCGCCTGGCGCAGGCCGAGGGCGAAGGCGGCGACATCGGCGGTGGTGTTGGTTACGCGCGTGGCGGGGTAATACCACTCGTCGGTGAGGACGGCGGCGACTTGATCGCCGAGGGCGTAGTTGTAGTCGAGTTTGGGCCCGGCGGCCTCCGGATAGGGCAGGCGGACGTTGTCCTGGTAGTAGCGGAGGCGTTCGTTGCGTTCGGCGGAGTGCACCGAGAGGAACCGGGCAAGCTGCTCGACATAGCCGGTGCCGATGCCGTAGGCGAGGGCCATCTGATCGCGATCGCGGTAGAGGCGATCGCCGAGTTCGCCGATCTCGTCGGTGGCGTCGTCGCCGTCGTCGTCGATGGCGTTACCCTCGGCGAGGAGGTTGCGGAAGGGCCGGTGGAGCTGGAACTCGGCCGGCTCGTCGATGCCTTCCAGCGTGTGGCCGATGAGATCGGGATAGGCCGGGTTGAGGCCCTCGTCGATGAGGCCGTCGCCGTCGTTGTCGACGCCATCGAGGGTGAGGGCGAGGGCGTTGCCGTTATCGTCGACGAGGCCGTAGCCGGGCAGGGCGAGATCGAACTCGAGGGCGTTGAAGGCGGCGTCGGACATGTCGAAGCCCGCGTCGGTGGCGCAGCCGAGGCCGTCGGGCCCGCCCATGCGGAGGCCCCAGAGCCGGGGCGCGAGCACCTCACCGAGGCCGACGGTGTCGCCGTCAACGGTACGGAGATCGTACTCGAATCCGGTGGCGCCGGAGGCGATGGCGCGCATGAGGGAGGGGTGGGCGGATTGGGGATCGAGGAACCAGTCATCGCGCCAGGTGAGGCCGCCGGCCGCGTTCAGGTTGGCCTTGTCGGACTCGTCGCGGATGTACACGGCCACCCGGCCGGCGAGTTCGCACACGGGCTCGCCCGTGGCCGTGAACACGAGATTCGTGATGGCGGGCGTCACCGGGATCGAGAAGGCCGGGAAGTACACGGCCATGTTGATCTCGTTGTACTTGAGCTCGATGTCCTCGTCCGTCTCCGCGGCCCTGTCGTAGAAGTAGCTCGCGCCGTCGTTGATGATCTGGCTGTAATCGTTGTCGAGGCGATCGACGTCGGCCGAGCCCGGCGCCGGATTGAGGGTGACGGTGGTGCCGTCGCCGCGGAGGATGTCGAAGGCGGGCAGCGCGGCGCGCACGTCGGGCGTCGTGGGATCGTCATCGTCGTCCCACAGGTAGGTGAGGGGCGCGGTGAGGAACTCGCGCTGTTCGTCGGCCTCGTCGACATCGCCGTCGCCGTCGTTATCGAGGGCGTCATTGCCGCCCCAGTAGACAAAGAGGGCCTGCTCGGGCGCGAGGCCCCGTTCGTCGGCCTCGTCGACATCGCCGTCGCCGTCGTTGTCGATGCCGTCGTCCGCCCAGGCCGGCCCTTCATCGACGAGTCCGTCGAGATCGTTATCGAGCCGATCATCGTCGAAGAGGCGCTCCATGGGCACGGGCAGCCAGGCCGCGTCTTTGTAGCCGTCGCCGTCCGAGTCCACATCGGCGAAGATGTCAACGGCCCAGGCCTCGGTTTGGCCGGCGGTGTAGTCGGGATCGACGATGAAGCCTTCCGTGGCTCCGGGCGGATTCGCGTCGTCATACACTTCCGCCACGGTTTGGAACCGGGGGATGTAGAGCTGATCGCCGTCGGCGCCCGTGATGCCCGCGGCGATGAGGACTTCCATGTCGATCTCGGGGTAGTTGGGCAGCGTGGGCGCGGCCCAGTCTTTGCCCGCATACCAGGCCGCGTTGAAGTAGCTTTTCCAGGCGTGATCGAGCGAGGTGGCGGCGGAATGGACGAGGGCGTCGTGGCGGAGGAAGGCCATGGCCATGGCGATGCCGGCGTTCGAGGCGAGTTCGGCGCGCTGGGCGTTGGCCCGGTTGGTGGCCTGGCTCATCTCGAGGCGGCTGTTCGTGTAGAACGTGAGGGCGATCACCATGAGGATGGCCAGCAACGCGACAGCAATGATGAGGGCGGCCCCGCGATTCTCGGCTCCTGCTTGTATCTTCCGCATACCTCTGCCTCGGCGGGCCCGCCCGCCTCCCTGCTCCTCTATCCGTTGCGCCGGCGCCCGCCGAACCGGCGGCCCGGCCAGCCCGGCGCCTGGCCCCCCGAAGCCCTCCGACGCCGGGCGTCATCTGTTCAAATGGCGGCCGTCTACGACGCGGCCTCGACGAGATCGGCCCGCGTGTACGCCGACGGCACGTCGATCATCTGTTCGAGTATGCGTGTGAAGTCGGGCGCGCCGACGTAGGTGCTCGCATACATGAAGGGCAGATGGATCCGCACCATCTCGGGCAGGCGCGGCTGCATCGGGTGCCCGATCGGGAACTCGGCGCTCGTGGGGTAGCGGAAATTCACGTCCGCGTTCCAGTAGGCGGACAGATCGATATCGATTCCGGTGCCCATCCGGCCGTAACTGAAAAAGGACAGTTTGATGGGGTTCTCGAAGGTTTCGCCGTAGGGCACGTTGTAGGGATCCTGGAAAACACCGTCGACGTCGGGATCGATCGGGTAAAGATCGTCCGTGTCGCCGTCGCCATCGAGATCGAGCGGCAGCGTAGGCGCCACATCGGACACGATATGCTCGGCGATGATGTAATCGAGGGGGGCCTCGTCGGGATCGAGATCGGGCCGGATGTAGGCCCACGCGTCGGGAAGCTGGCCGAGTTCGCCGCCGGACAGCATCCGGATCCAGAGTTCGCGCTTCTTCGCGGCGATGAGGCACGTTTTCTCGGCCTCGGTGAGATC
>JAFGTL010000722.1 GCA_016934125.1 Candidatus Hydrogenedentota bacterium | reverse complement strand
CTCGATGAGGACGATGGCGTCGTTCACCACGACGCCGGACAGCGCAACGATGCCGAACAGGCTGAGCATCGTCAGGTTGAACTCGTCCTGGAACAGCTTCATCACGAGGTGGCCGTGGATCGCGCCGATAATGCCGAAGGGCACCGTCACCATGATCACGAGGGGCTGCACGTAGGAACGGAAGATCGTCGCGATGATGACGAAGATCCCGAGTAGCGCCAGCGGAAACCCGACCTTCAGGCTTGCCATGGCGTCGGCGTTATCTTTCTGCTCGCCTTCGACAGAGATCGTCAGGCCCGGATGCCGCGTGAAGAACCCGGGCAGGTAGTTCGTGTTGAGATCTCGGAGAAGCTCGTCGGCATTCTGCCGCCGCGTGTCGACCTCGGCCGTCACCGATACGCGCCGCAGCCCGTTTGTGCGCTTGATGGTCGAGTAACCCGGGCCGAAGGTGACATCCGCAACCGACAGGAGGGGAACCTCCGCGCCTTGCGGCGTCCGGATCCGCACTTCCTCGAGGTTGGACACCCGGCTCCGTTCATCGGCCGTGTATCGCACTTTCACGCGGATGTCGTCACGCCCGCGCTGGATGCGGAGGGCCTCTTCGCCGTAGTAGCCGGCGTATACCTGGCCGGCCAGATCGGCCGCGGTGAGCCCGAGCGTGCGCGCCTCGGGCTTGAGTTGCAGCCGCAGTTCCCGCTTGCCCGGCCGGAAGTCCGATTGAATCTGGAACAACCCATCATAGGTTCTGAGGTGCTCGACGACGTCGTCGACCCCGGCCAGGATCCTGTCCATGTCCTCCCCCTGCACCCAGATGTCGAGGGGGGCGCCCGGCGGCCCGGCCTGCATGCCGGCAATGGTGAGCGACAGCACACCGGGAATGTCGCCGACCTCGTTTTCCCATTCCACCATGAGATCCCGAGAATGGACGCCGCGGTCGGCGGACTCGAGGAGTTCGACGCGCACGGCCCCGTACTCCGGCCCCTCATCGTGGCCGGCTTGATCCCCGAGGTTGGCCCCGGCGAGTGCAAAGGTGTTCTTGATCATGGGCTTGCCGGATTTGGTGCCGAGGCGATCGGCCACGCGGTAGAGGGCGGCCTCCATCTGCCGGACGGCGTCCCGGGTGACTTCAAGAGGCGTGCCGGCGGGGAACGCAATGGACGCAGTCATCTCGTCGGCATCCACGTCCGGGAACATGACGTACTTGATCAACCCGCCCTGCCACAGCCCTATCGTGATCAGGAGCACGGCCATGGCAATGCATACCGACAGGTAACGCCAGCGAACCACGCGCGCCACGAAGGGCGTGTATACCTTATCGACGAACCACTCCATGCCGTGGCTCACGGAAAGCCGGTAGTGCTGCGCCCGCCGCTTCCAGGGGTGCCCGGGCGGAATCGGGGCATTCGGATCCGGCAGGTGGCTGAGGTGCGCGGGCAGCAGAATCAGGCACTCGATGAGTGAGACGGAAAGGCACGAGATCACGGCGACGGGCAGGATGTAGATGAATTTGCCCATGATGCCGCTCACGAACATGAGGGGCACGAATGCGACGATGGTGGTGGTCACGGCGCCGATGACGGGCAGCCCGACCTCGCAGACACCCTCGACGGCCGCCCGGAGCGGGCCATCGCCCCGTTTCCGATGAACGTAGATGGCTTCCCCCACGACGATCGCGTCGTCGACGATGATACCGAGCACCATGATCAGGCCGAACAGCGAGATCATGTTGATCGACGCGCCCACGGCCCACATGACGGCCAAGGCGCCCGCCAGCGAAATGGGGATGCCCATGGCCGCCCAGAAACTCAACCGGATGTCCAGGAACATCCACAACAGGATGAAAACAAGCGCCAACCCAATCAGGCCGTTGCGGACAAGGAGCCGGATTCGATCGCGGATCATGTCCGAAACGTCGGTGATGATCGAGATGTTGGCCCCTTCCGGAAGCATCTGCTGCTTGGTGCCAACCCACGCGTGAACCGCGTCGGACACGTCGATCGCGTCCTCCTCGGAGGTGTTCTGAATCTGAACAACGACGCACCGCCTTCCGTTGAAGGTGGCGATCACCGGATCTTCGGTGAATCCATCGTTGATCGTGGCGATACGATCCAGCGTGATGATGTCGCCTTCCGGCGTCGCCTTCACAATGATGTCCGCAAACTCGTCGCCCGTGTACTTGCGCTCGGTGGTGCGAAGCCGCACTTCCTCGCCCTCGCTACGGATCGTGCCCCCGGGCGAGTTGAGGTTGCTCGCGCGGATGGTTGCGGCCACCTGATCGAAGGTGAGGCCGTACTCCCGCAAACGGTTCTCGGTGAGTTCAATGGCGATTTCGTACTGCCGGGCGCCGAAGATCTGAACCTGCGTCACCTCCGGCAGCCGCCGCAGCTCGTCCTTGATCCGCTCCGCCCATTCCTTGAGCGTCTTGTCGGGAATATCGCCCCAGAGCGTGAGGAACAGCACGTCGCTCTTCGTGATGACCTCCTCGACGACGGGCTTCTCCGCCTCCACCGGGAACGTCGAGATGGCTTCAACCTGGTTGCGGACACGATCCTTCACGAAACCGGTGTCGTATTCCTCCTCGACCTCGACCACGCAGAACCCCGCGTTTTCCTGCGAGTACGTGGTGTATCGCTTGATGCCCTCGATGCTCTCGATGCCCTCCTCGATCTTGCGGCAGATCCCCTCTTCGACCTCCTCGGGATCGGCGCCCGGATAGGGCACGGACACGACGATGATGTCGATGGCCGTTTGGGGGAACATCTCGCGCACCATGAACACCGCCGCCAGGCACCCCGCAAACACCACCGTGATGAGCACGATGTTCGCGAATACCAGGTTCCGCGCAAAGGCGGCGATCACCCGTCTCATGCCGCGTCCTCCGTGGCGCCCTCTCGGGCCTCGGTCGCGACTCGCTCCGCGTCAGGCCCCCCTTCCTCAGACGAAATCCGCAGCAGGGATCCCTCGAGCGGGCTCGCCAGCCGCGTCGTCACCACCAGATCGCCTGGCGCCAGTCCCGCGCTCACGTACTTGAAGTCGCCCTCTTCGCGAACGACCTCGACGGGCGTGGTTCGGAGCCGGCGAAGGTCGGGCGCCTCACGCGTATCGTCCGCCTCCGCCGCCACATAGACGGTATCGTCCAGCGTGACCGCCCATGCCGGGAGGCGAAACACCCCCTTCATCGTGCGGCCGGGAATCTCCACCCAGCAGGACATCCCCTCGACGAGGGGCAACTCCCGCCCGTCCTTCGAGAGGGCATTGGCGCCCTCGACGCGTACTGCGAGATCCACCATCAGCGTATCCTGGCTGAACTGCTCGACGCGTTCGAGCCGCCCCTCCCAGGTGTGGCCCTCCATGTCCTCCGTCCATCGGATCGTGCAGGCCACCGGCTCGACCGCCGAGAACCATGCCGTACCCGCCGCCATCGGGCGGCCGTTGAAAGGCAGCCACTGCCGCGCATACCGGCTGTCCACGGGCACCGAGATCTCGAGCAGGGCATCGTTCGCCAACGTGGCCACGGCGACGCCCGGCGCCACATATTGGCCCACCTCGAGGCGATGCGCGCGCACCCGCGCCGTGAAGGGCGCTTTCACCCGCGTGCGCTCGAGGTTGATGCGCACCGTGTCCCGCCGGGCGGCCGCCGCGGCCAGGCCGCCCCGGGCCTCGCGGATTTGAATCGGATACAGGCGCAGCGCCTGTTCCATCAGACTCACCGCATCCACGGCCTGGTTGAAACCCTGCTCCGCCGCCTCGACGGCCGACAGCGCGCCCACCTGATCCTTCTCGTAGAGTTCCTTCTTCCGTGCGAACTCGGCCTCCGCCAGATCCCGCGTCCGCTCCAACACCTTCAGCCGATCCCGATCCAGCGCCATCTGTGTCTCGATCCGGCTGATGCTGCTTTCGATCTGCGTCACGGCCGCCTCGGCCTCCTCGAGGGCCGCCTCATAGGTGCGCGGATCGATGACGAACAGAACCTCCCCCTCGGGGATCACGTTGCCCACCTCGAACTCCGGGTGGATCTCGATCACCTTGCCCGCCACTTCCGGCACCACCTCGACCACATCCAGGCACTTCGCCGTTCCCAGGCCCTTGAGCACCACCTGCACATCGGCCGGCTGGGCCGCCATCACCTCAACGGGAACGGGCCGCTCCTCCGCGACCACTTCCGCAGGCGGCTTGCGCAGCCGGGACAGCATCTCCTTCCCTAACCCCCCCAGGGCCAGCACAGCCACGCATGCCACCACCACGACGGGCACAAACGGCATCGAGCGGGCCTCCGCGCGTTCTTCACTCATTGGGCCATGTCCTTCTTGGCGCCGATCCCACAGGGGGCCTCGGCGTTCAGCACGTCTCGAACCTTCTCGTACACTTCACACCACTGGCGCGCATGGGCCGGGCCGATGGCCTCCAGGAGCCGGGTGAGCGCCCCCAGCAGGAGTTCCTCCTTCTGGCGCGCCATGCCCTCGCCCGTGGGCGTCGTCTGAACCACCACCTCCCGCCGATCGCTCGGGCTCGGCTCCCGCGTGACCGCCCCGAGGTCGATCAGCCGATCCACCATCGCGGATGCCGACGGCGCCGACACCCCCATGGCCTCCGCCAGCTCTTTGATACTCACCTGCCCGTGCTGCCGGATGGTGGCCAGCGTGTTCATCTGGGGAATCGTCAAGTCCAGCTCCGACGGCCGTGCGTTCTGTCCGCTCAGCACCTCGGCCAGCACTGCACGCTGGAGCATGCACACCGTCTCGTAGATGAACCGCGCCTGATCAAGGTTCTCTGCCATCTCGTCACTCGACTCCGAATCTGTGGATGACCAATAGTTAGAGCGGCGAATTATACAGGAACAAAACTAAAAGTCAACCTAAATATCCGCCCGGCCCCGGGATCCGACAGATCCGTCCGATCCGTCCGATCTGTCGGATGTCGAGGCGAGCGGAGCGGGCTTGGGAGTTGGCGCGGTGCGATGGCGAGGGCAGCCGGCGCCCAAGTGGCACGCGATCACCGAAGAACGTCGAAGAACGGCCGCGGTTTGGGGATCTCGTCGCTCCGGATGGTTTCGTACAACGTGGGCGGATATACCACGTGAATCGGCCCATCCCGCAGTCCGTGAAACCAGTCCGCGAGCAGGTCGAACCCTTCGACTGCTGCTTCGTCAAGGGGAAGCCAGACGTGCGCGCAGGCCTCCGACAGGACCGTGGCGTTATCCGTATACGTCCACGCCACGATGTCGCAATCCTGCCCGGGCACGCGTCCAGCCCGGCGGGCGCCATCGCGGACGCTGGCGGCGTCCTCGGCGCCGCTTGAATCGATGAGGGCGGTGGTGGCGTGGTCGGCGAGAAGGCGGTGAACCCCGGTGATGATGTCGCGGGAACCGAACGTGACGGGACGGATGAGGGATTCGTCGGGCTCGATGCCCGCCTCGGCCAATGCCCGGAAGTAGCCGTGGCGCCGCTCGAGGCCCGAGTGGTATCTTCCGAATCCCTGGAGCAGGCCGATCCGCTTGTGGCCGCGCTCCAGCAAGAACCGCGTACTGAGGTACGCGCCCTCCTCGAAATCAACCGTTGCGCAACTCGTCTCCGGGAAATCGGTGAGCCGCCCTAACGCGATATAGGGATGGCCCGACCGGTGAATGCGCACGATGGACTGATCCTCGATGGCCAAGGGGCCCGACACGATACACCCGCCGTACCGCTGTTCCCAGAGCCCTCGCGCGTAGTCCGCGTTCGGGTTGCGCCGGAACGGATTCAAGTCGAGGCACACGTAGTCGCCCTTTGCCCCGAAGATCCGATACAGCTCCGCGAAGATGCGCTGGATCACCTGCTGACTGAAAGGCACCTCGTTGGGCGGGGCCGAAAGGGTGAGTCCAATGCAGTCGCGCGGGCTGCTTCGCATGATCCGCGCGCCCATGTGCGGGTGATAGCCGACATCCTCGATGATCTGGGTGATCCGCGCCCGGGTGGCCTCGCTCACGCCGCTCTGCTTGTTCACCACCCGGCTGACGGTTTTGGCCGACACGCCCGCCACTTGGGCAATGTCGTGAACCGTCCAAGCCCCGGGCTTCCCCCCGGGCCTTCTGATCTGCACCTCGCCTTTTCTCATGTCTTGTCCCGTCCCCCGCGTCCTGGCCGGGGCGATCCCGCCCCGCACCAGGCCGGACTCGCGCCGACGCCCGGACCACACAGCCCGTGGCCCGTGTCTCCCAAGACGTCCCATCAGCCGGGCGTGTCGTGCCACCAGTATACATCATATCGCCCTTCGTGCGGCCGGGAACTCAACATGTGGGCCGAGGAGGGGGAGGACGGGGCACGTCACCCGGTACGTCACCGATGACGTCCAGCGCGACGAAAACATGGACTAGTGTACCATCTGTACCCGTTCCCCCAATCCGTCGGCCCCCGCCTCCCAAACCGCGCCTTTTCTAGCCTGTTTCACATCAAACGCTCTGAAGAATGCTATTGACAGACCACGAATCCTCTGCTACGCTAAACAACGTCACTGATGACATAGCGCCGGTTCCGCGCATCGAATCTGATGCGGAAACTCGAGCCGGCGGCGCAAAGGGATCTACGCCGAGTCTTACGAGAAGGGAGGTGGTTGCTTCATCATACTGGTGTCCCACGCAGGGCGGCGAGAGCGTCCCCACAAGCGGGGATGGAACACCGCCGCCGGGAGCGCAATCGCGCGACGAGGTTCGGTGTGTCGTTGCGGCGGTAGGCTCAGAGGCAGTATGCCACTCGTGAAACGGAAGTATCGGGGGTCCTTCTAATCATACCTGTGGGCTCTGCCTGAATCGTAACCAGGGATTGATGTGTTATCGGGGAGAGAAGAGAACTTCTAGGAGAACAGCATAATGAGTAGGAAAGGTTTCACGCTGATTGAGTTGTTGGTCGTAATTGCCATCATCGGTATCCTCGCAGCGATCCTGTTGCCTGCTTTGGCTCGCGCGCGCGAGGCG
>JAFGTL010000067.1 GCA_016934125.1 Candidatus Hydrogenedentota bacterium | reverse complement strand
TCTATATCCCGCCGGTATCGAACCGCTATTCGCTGATGAGAAACTCCACGACGGGCGTGCCGCCCACCAAGTGCTCCTGCACGATCCGGTGCACCTTCTTCCCGTCCAGCTTCCCGTATCGAACCTGCCCGCCGCTCTTATCGGTGACCGTCAGCATCGGCTCCCGATCACACAAGCCGGCGCAGCCCGCCTGGCGTAGCGTCGCGTTCTGCGCGCCCGCCTCGTCCAGTTCCCGAACCAGGGCCGCCAGCACGTCCCGCGCGCCGGCCGCAATCCCGCAGGTGCCCATGTGTACCGTCACCTGGACCTCCTTCGGGCCGCTCCGCAGATCCACCTCTTCCCGAACCTTGTCGCGCATGGACATGAGATCCTTGACGCTCTTGATTTTCTTCGCCATCGCGTTATCTCTCCTCGAATGAACTCCGATGAACCGCGGCCCCGTTACTTGGCCCCGACCACCTCGTTCGCTGTGTACTGATCAAGAATGGCCTGGATGCGCGCCGGCTTCACCCGCTGATGCACGTCGTCGTCGATCATGATCGCCGGCGCCAGCCCGCACGCGCCGAAGCACCGCGCCACTTCAAGCGAGAACATCCGATCCGCTGTCGTGCCGCCCACGTCGATGCCGAGCTTGTGCTGCAACGCCTCGAGCACCTGCTTGCCGCCCCGCACATAGCACGCCGTGCCCAGGCACACCCGGATCGTGTGCTTCCCGCGGGGTTCCGTCGAGAAGAACGAGTAAAACCCCACCACGCCGGCCACTTCGCTGTACGGCTTGTTGAGCCCCAGGCTGATCCGCTTCAACGCCTCCTCGGGCAGATACCCGAAGATCGCCTGCGCCATCTGCAACACGGGAATCAACGCCCCGGGCTTCTCGCGGTACTCCGCGATCACCTCGTCCAGCCGCCGGAGCAGTTCCTCCTCGCTGGTTTTGTCCGTTGTCGCACAACAACACGACTGCTGCTCGGTCATAGCTTCCATTCTCCTTTTCGATTCCGGCAACAACCGGCCGCCCGCACGGCCTTCGCCGCGCGTGGCCGGGAACCTGCCCTCGCCCTTCAGCACTGCCAGTCCTGCACTCAATTCCTCCGAGAAACGCCGGGCGATCGCCAACCCGTGGCAATCGTCTGCCCGGAGCGCCTTCGCAACGTCCGATGCCCGCACTTCCGCGCGGCCCACCGTCGACGAGATCCGACACCACACGTCCAGCCCCGGATTCGTGCACACGATCGACGACAATGTCGTCGCCAGATCGCCCAAGGGCCTGCGATCCACGTGTTCGAGCTGCATCCATGCCCGCACCGCCACGCCCCCCAGCGCCGACTTCTCGATCGCCAGGCCCCCGCCCGCCTGTTCTGCGCTCGCCTTGAACAGGCTGAGGCCGAGGCCCGTCCGTTTGCCCCGTTTCGTCGTGTAGTACGGATCCACGGCCTGCTCCGGCGTCACGCTCAGCCCTGAGCCATTGTCCTCGACGCCGATCTCGAGCAGATCGTCCTCCAGATCCTCGTGCACCGAGACCGCCACCGTCGACGCGCCCGCCCGGATGGCGTTCTCGATCAGATCCAGAATATGAAGCGACAATTCACGCAAGAACGCATCTCCTGCCGCCTATCCCCTGCAGTGCAAGGGCCAGTTCGTAAAACGTGGCCTCGTCCACGTCCAGTCGAGTCGAGCAACTTCCCAGATCAGAGAGGAAGTGACTGTCGGACGAGGCCACGATGGGAAGGGCAAGCAACGAAAAATCGTTCTCCCGGCCCCGGGCACGGCCCGCCGCCGAGATCTCAATACCGTCCAATCCCGCATCCACGGGGAAGATACCCAGTTGGCTTTGCACCGAAAACGACGGCCGATCCGCGTGCGCCGCGATGGCCACGCCGCCCGAGCCGTGAATCAGCGCCACCGCCCCCTGCAGCGGGAATGTCGAGGCCGCCGATAGCATGCGCGGTTCCGTGGCGACTTCGCGGCCCGCCGCGTCCAGCACGCTCTGCCGGCCGAACCGCTCCTCCGCCTCGGCGTCGTTCTCCGGCAGCGTCTCCGACACGCGTGCGCCCACGGCCCCGGCCGCGGCGGCGTCGGGAAACAGGCCCACAACGTGGACTTCTTCGCTCGTCGTGATCTCGATACCCGCGATCACCGCCAGGGCGTCCCCGGCGGCCTCCTGCACCGCGGCGGCGTTCCGTGCCGAGTTGTGATCACAGATCGCTATCATGTCCAATCCCTGGGCGGCCGCCGCGCGCACGATCGCCGGTGGCGTCATTTCGGCCATGGCGCACGGTGACAAGGCGGTGTGAATATGCAAGTCCGCCGTGAACCGTCTCACCCATGGGTTCCTCTCAGGCCGAGGGCATACAACCGGCCTGCAATGTCAAAGGTCGTCTCGTCGCTCGTGAACAGCGCGATCCCTTCCTCGACCGCCCGCTCGCGGACGGCGTCCTCGGGCGTCCTGTCCGACGAGAAGATGATCGCGGCGAGATCCACGTGCGCCGCCACCGCCACTACGTTCAGGTGTACCTGCGCCGTGATCAGGACGCCGCCCGGCGCCGCGTGCGCCAGCACGTCGCTCAGCAGATCCGACGCATAGCCCGCCGTGATCTCCGTGCCGTCCCGATCCGGCAGTTCCGGGGTCAGTTTCCCCAGGCTCAACTCGTCCGCCATCGCGGCAAGGTTCATACCGGTATCTCCAAGGGGCCTGGTTCCAAGTGAATGCACGCCCGCACATCCGTCTGGCCGAGCACCACGTCCTCAGCCAGCGCCGCACACGTCGGCGCACCGCAGGCCCCGCAGTCGCGGCCGGGCAAAGCGCGCGTCAGCGCGTCGATCCGCGCCAGTTTCTCGATGGCTCTCCCCATGTCTACGTCCAATCGCAACCCACCCCGCGGCGTCAGCGGCCTCGTGCGCCGCACCGCCCCGGCGGCGCCATCCACCGGCACCACGGCCGAGCGCTCGTGCCGGTGCCGGGCCACGAACGCGTCCTCCGTCCACGCCGGCGAACCGAAACACCCTTCATCGCACGCGAACAACTCCAGCACCGCACAATCGGGCATTTGCCCGTCCTCGAGTTCGTCAAGTACCTTGACCACGTGACGGATCCCGCTCACCTGGAGCGCATCGCACGCACTCGCCTGTCTCCCGGCCTGGGGCGGCACAGCCGCGGCATCCGTGCCGAGGCGCGCATGCAGTTCGTTGTACAGCGCAGCCGGCGATACCACATCGAGCCGCGTCAGCAGGCCGGGCGTCGAAAGAACCGTCCGCTGCGCCGGGCAGGCCGCCACCGCCGTCATACGGGCCGCCTCGCATTCCTCCCGGGCCGCTTCCCATGGCGTCAGGAACGGCGCCACATGGCCCAGAAGCGACGGAAACCGCAGGCGAATCAAGTTCAGCACCGCCGGGCACACCGGCGCCAGCACCGGGTGCACCTCCGACTCGTCCTGCGCGTAGGCCCACACCGCCTTCTGTAGCGCTGCTTCCCACGCGTCCAGCACGCGCACTCGGGCGAACCCCAGTTCTTCGCACGCCGCCAACACCTGCTCCGGCCCGGCCCCCGGCCCGAACTGCGCCAAGAACGCCCCCGGCACCACCAGCACCGTCTCGGCGTCCCGTTCCCGCCCGGCATCCGCGCCGAGGCCGAGCGCGCCCGCATCGCAGGCCGCCGTGCACGACGTACAATCAATGCACAGGTGCTCGAGAATGCGCGGGCCGCCCTCGCGCACGCGGATCGCGCCTGTCGGGCATGCCGCCAGACACCGCAGACACTGCCGGCACCTGTCCGGGGCGATGGCCACCGAGTTGACGGCCGCGCCTGCCGCCGTCTGCGGCGTAAGGTAAACCGTGAAATGGACTTGCGTGCCCTGGCCCGGCGTCGAGCGCAACGAGAACCGATCGCTGTTCCGCTGGATGTTCGGGAGGCCCATCCCTGCCCCGAAACCCAGTTCCCGCGCTTCCGGAGGCGCCGTCGAATAGCCCTCCACCATCGCCTGTCCGATGTGGGGGATCCCCGGCCCTTCGTCTTCCACCACCACGTCCACCTGGCTCGCGTCCACGGCCACACGCATGCGCCCGCCCCGCGCATGAATCACCGTGTTCATCTCCGCCTCGTATGCGGCCACCATGGCCCTCCGGATGGCTTTGGGATCCGCTCCCACCTTCTTCAATATCGCTTTCAGCCGCTTCGAAGCCGCGCCGCCGTTTTCGTAGTCGCCGCCGGCGATGCTGTACGTGGCTGAGTTCACCGCCTCGATTCCCCGGCCTTACGGCCCTCGAGCGCCGCGTACAGCCGCCCGCATGTTTCGTACATCCCGTCCGGCGACACCATCACCACCGCGCCGTGCTCTGCGGCCGCCGCCACAAGCTCCGGATCGGCCGTTGCGCCGTTCAGCAGGCAGATACCCGCCACGTCCACCAACTCGATGGGCCGGATCAGCACCCGATGCGCCAGGTTCGTCACCAGCAGCGTGTGATCGTCCACCTCGTGCAACAGATCGCTCATGCGATCGCCGGCGTACACCCGCTCGATCTCGGCCATCTCGCCTGCGCCCGCCGAGCACAACTCAGCGCCGATCTCACGTGCAAGATTGTCTGCGCGCATGATCCCTTCCCATGCGGTTGACTCCGCCGGGGGTTGTCCGAAATCCGAGGTACCTCCGGCCACTACAACCCCATAAGCAATCCACATGCCCGGCCAGAACCGATCGGGAAGAGTCGCGTAATGCGCTGTGCGGGAATGGGTTAGCTCCGCGAGGCTCGATCCCCCCGAATCCGTGTGCTGTGCGGCAATCTCCCGTGGGAGATTTGCGCACACACTCGCGCGCCCACGCAACTCTCCCCGGGCTCAGGCAACCAAGGAGCGGTGCGAGAAAGGCCCCCCCGTCCGGACACAGTCGGCCCGCCTCTGCCGCCTGCGTAGCGATGTCGGCGGTTTGGGCGGAGGATCGACTTGCCGCACCACCCCCGCATCGAGTCCCTCTGCTATATGGCGCCACGGTGTTTACCCCCCGGGGGTGGATCACTGAGCGGGACTACCCCATGTATTCAATCATTCTGCGTGCTCATATCGGGGGGATCAGAATGGCGCTCAGCGCCGGAAGGCACTCGGCCACAAGGAGTTGGCGGGAACGAACGACTGTCTCTGGCCGAACCGGGAGGGGTGGGGGAGAGGAGGCCCCGCTATCTGGAAAGAGCAAGGCCCCCTTTTGTCGCGGAAGGCGACGTCGGCGGGGCAGACGGATTGGCCGGGGCCGAGGGGAGATGCCGCGGAAAGGAGGCCCAGGCCCGTCGGGCCGCGTGTCAGACTCCCGTCCACTGGACAAACAACAGTAGCGAACCGTCCTGAAACCCGCCGTAACACAGGCAGTACCACCGATCATTCTGCATAGGAACCTTGTCCTCTCTCTCGAGCCGTTCGATGGCGGGCACCTGTGCTTCAATGCCGTTGAGTTGTGCGTACGCAACGACGGCGGATATGTCCAACTTGAGATGGAGGTTGACGCGTTCCTCCGACTCGTCCGCGGTAGGGAGCACATTCACGAAGAGGCCCACGTCTTCGTGGTAGACAGTGCATCTGTAGAGCGTCTCGCCGTCGGGGCCTTCGCCAGCGGGCTCGAACTTGGGCGCGGGGATCTGGTGGCCCATGGTCACTCGGCACTCTTTGCCGAGAGTCGTGATGACGAATGGGCAAGCCATCACGTCGTCCTCCGGGAAGGATTCGATAAGGCGTTTCATATCGGGCTGCGACATATCGAGGCGGAAGGAGTCTCCATGAGTCTTGATCACGGGGAGCGGCTCCTGCGTCTTGCAGATCCGCATCTCGATCCTGATCTGCTTGGCCGGCATCTCTTGGGCAGAGGCCCACAAGGGCATTCCGCAGAACGCGATGATGACGAGGCATGTGGGAAGGCGTGAGGCGGACATTTCTGCTACTCCTTGTCGGTTTGACTGGTAGGGGAACGCTTCATGTCTGTGGCCTGGGCTGGACGTCCGGGCTGGCCGGAAGGCGCCCATTTGTGTGCGCCTCAACGTCCCGGCCTTCGGCGAACACTTCCTGGAGCAACAGCCGAGCCCCGGCGGCGGGGCCGGTGACGAAGGCCCTGCCGGCCTCGGTGTCGGGCAGAGGATACACGTATACGGTGGTCGGCCCGACGGACGGGGGGGAGGCTTGCCGGAACGGGCTCCGTAGCAGAGCCCCGAGGCATACACACAGGACACAGGCCGCCGCGAGAACCCATGCGGGGACGGGCCGCGACAGGACGCCGGGGACATGGTCGGGGTATGCCGCGAACAGGCGCGCCATGCGCTTGTCGAAAGCGGGCGGGGGCTCGTCGACGTCAAGTCCGGACAGTAGTTTGTCGAGGTTCTTCATTGCTCGATTCCGTGAGAATGGTGCGCAACCGCGCCACGCCCCGCCGGTACCACGACGCAACGGTGCCTTGGGGCGCGTCGCGCGTCGTGGCGATCTCTCTGAACGTCATGCCACAGAATACCTTGAGGACGATACACTCCCGTTCGTCGGGCGGCAGAGCGGCCAAGGCCTGCTCGACATCGAGTCGCAAGGCGGGATCGAGGGCGGTATCCGGCTTGAGCCGTAGTGGTTCGCATTGCTGGGCCCTCCCTTTTCGGCGGAGTTCGTCGACGACGGCATTCCGAATGCAGCGAAAGACATAGGGGCGCAGTTCCCGAGGCAATCGCCGCAGCCGGAGGAGATTGTAGAAGACGCTGTGGATAGCGTCTTCAGCGAGTTCCCTGTTCTCGGCGAGCAGCATTGCATAGGCGTACAACTCGGCCCGGTGCGCCTCGTAGAAGAGCCGTATGGTCTGTCTCGGCCCCAAACTGTCGTGTCCTCCGATATCTTTGCCAGTACCACGGACGAGCCGGGCGGATTTATGCATTGGCGGCGACGGTCAGAGTAGCGTGCGGCGGAGGGTACGGCAACTGGGCGGGTGAGAGGGGCGGTGTCTGGCCGGAGGCGCGTCGAGGCGCGCCCTTCCTCCAGAACTCGAAACACACAACTAACTCGAGCCGAGACCGTGTCTGAGCGAGCCGTCGGCAGATGCGCCCCGGAGAGAATGAGCGGGTGTCTCCGAGCGGCTGGGAGGGGTGGGGGGAGAGGCGGCCCGTTATCCGCGGAACCGCTCCCTGCTCAGGCCGTACTTCTTCATCCGCTCATAGAGCGCCCGGCGCGAGATGCCCAGCGCGTTGCTGGTGGCCGTCATCTCGCCCTGGTGGTCGCGGAGCGCCGATTCGATCACGGCCTGCTCGGTGCGTTCCAGTTCGTGTTTCAACCGCCCTTCACCGGGCGGCACCGA
>JAFGTL010000721.1 GCA_016934125.1 Candidatus Hydrogenedentota bacterium | reverse complement strand
GGACGGAGCCGTCGCCGAATACGTCGCCAAGGCCGCGGGGCTGTTTGCGGTGCCGGGGGCGGGCTCCTTCTCGGAGATCGCCCGCGCCTACGGGATCGATCCGGCCGGGCCCGCCGCGGTGTTCGTGGCCCTGTCGGAGCATACGCAGAACCTCACCGTCCCGGACGAAGCGGGAGCGGAACCGGTGAGCGCGGACGTTGCAGGCCTGGCCGGACGCTCGTCGCGTGCACTGGACGTGGCCGTTGTGCTTCGCTGCGAGGATCCGGCCCTCGCGAAGAACAAGCTGTCGGACTTGTTGAGTCGCGCGTCCGACGGCGCCCCATTGCCGGGCCGGCAGACTGAAGTGGCCGGTGTGACGATCCACGAGCCGGGGGAAGGGCTGCCGTGTTATTTCGTGGCGGGCGGCCGTTTGATCATCGGCAACTCGCCCGTGTTGGTGCACGGCATTGCTGAGCGGCTCAGCGATCCCATGCCGGTGCGGTACGGCACGCCGGCATGCCCTGCAGGCGCGGCCGACGAGATCGCGGCGCTGGTGCGGACGGACAGGATTCTGGCCTCGCTGGATGAGGTATTGCCGGGCGCGCCCCAGGAGGACGCCGCCGACTCCGCCACGCGCTTGGGCACCGCGCTCCGGCCGCTGCTCGACGCGTACGCCGGGGCCGATCCCGTCGTGGTCACCTTCCACGTGACGGACGGCCGGGGCGACCTCGTGGCGCGGACGGATCTGGCTACGCATCCGGCCTTGGCCGAGCTGTCCGGGGCGCCGCAGGCACTGTCCCATCCGTATGCGCTACCGGCCACAACCTCCGCGTTCGTCACGATGGCGTTGTCGGACGCGGCCAAGCGTAGCCTGGAACAGACGTGGTTGGCCGCGATGCCCGAGGACATGCGGCGCGATGCGACGTACGCGCAGGTGGCCGGCATGGTGCGCCGCATCGTCGCGTTGCTCGGCGACGAGGTGACCGTTGCCGCGGCCACGGACGACGCCGGCCGCCCGGCCCTCGTGCTGATGGCCGCCTTGGCGGACGAGAACGAGGTGCGCGAGTTCCTGTTGACGCTGGGGCTGCCGCCGACGGCCGTCGACTCGTGCGGGGATGTGGGCATTATGGCTGCGCCGGCCGGGGCGCTGTCTCCGGTCGAGCTGCGTTACTCGTTGTGCCACGGGACGCTCGTGGCTGGCACGGCGCCCGAACACGTGCGCCGCCTCGTGGAAGGCATGAACGAGGGAAGCGCCGGCGGACTGGCGGCCGCACTCGTCCCGCCGCTTGACGTCGAGGCGGGATACTGCCGGGTGATTCTCGTGAAGGGGGCGTTTCTGTGCGACGTAGCGTTGCCGCTTGCCGGGCTCGTGGGCGGGCTCGACAGCGACACCAGGGCCGCGCTGGGCCGGGTTGCGTCCGGGATCCACGAGATCCGGTGGACGACGGGTGTGGCGCGCGGCTGGCGCGAGGGGCGTGTCGCGATCGGGCTCGCTTCCGAGGCGGGCCCGAACATTCCTTGAGTGCCGGAAGTGTGTTATGCTTGCGCCATGCCGTGGCCCGCAGGTGGAGAAGTGGAGCGTTGACGACTCAGGCGTTTTTTCAGAGGGAATTCGCGAGCGCACTCGATGAGGTGGGCGGAACGCTTCAGGACGCGCTCGCCGCGTTGCGGGAGCGGGATTGGATCGACGCGGGTCAGGAATTCTACGCGCGGCTGTGCCTTGAGGAGGCGCTCGTGAATGCCGTCACCCATGGCAACGACAGCGATCCGAGCCGATCCGTCCGGATCGAGATGGCCGAGGACGGCGATGTCTGCGTCATCCGCGTGTTCGATGAGGGGGAAGGGTTTTCGCCGGCCGACGTCCGGCCGCCGGACACCGAGCAGATGGACGGCAGGGGGATATGCCTGATTCGATACTGCATGGAGCAAGTCGAGTACGACGCGTCCGAGCATTGCCTCATTATGAAGATGCGGCGCAACGCCCTGTGCCAAGGAGGTTCGCGAAATGGATGAGGAGCGTCTGGTCAAGTTCAAGCAGGTAGGCGCCATCACCGTCGGCAAGGTGCGCGCGGGCAGCGTGCTCGACGCCATGAACGTGACGCAGTTCGGCGAACAGGCCATGGGCTACGTGAAACGCCACCCCCGCACGCATCTGCTGCTCGATTTCCACCGGGTGGACTATCTGTCGAGCGCCGTGTTGACCGAACTGCTCAAAATCGATCACGCCTGCACGGAGGCCGGCGGCACGCTCCGTCTGTGTTCGCTCAACAAGGACATTCGAAAGGTGTTCGAGATCACCAACCTCGACAAGCACTTCGTCATCTACAAGGACTTGGAGGAGGGGGTGAAGCGGCACCAGCGATCCATCGATGTCCAGGCCCAGGAGCAGGCCTGGTTGAAGAAGAAGAAGGTGTAGGCGCGCCGCCGCCCCGGCCGGTGGCATCACCGCCCGACGCCGCGGCTCTTCTTGATCTTGCTGTACGCCTCGTTCAACGCGCGCATCGTGTCCTGATCCCCCCCCCGATCGGGATGGTGAATCTTGGCTTTCGCGCGGTAGGCCTTCTCGACGGCGTCCCACGGGGCCGAGGGCGAGATGCCCAGCATCTTGTAGCAGACATCGAGATCCCTCGCTGCGGGCGCGGGTGGATCGTCTACGTGTTCGCCACGGAGTTCCCGGAGTGCGCGGATGATCTGCGGCCAGAGGCCCGCCATGCTGAGCAAGGCCACCACCGCCGCGAACAGCACGAATTCCTGGAATCCGAGCCCCATCACGCCTTCCTCTTCCCCGCCCGCCCGCGCATCATCCGGCTATCTCCTGCGCCGCTTTTCGTCATGGAACTTGAGGATGTTGTCGACGGCTTCGCCCACGGGATCCTTGTCTTCCCGGGGAGCGCGCGGACGCCGCCGCAGGCCGTCGAGCCAGTTCCGCAGGCGCGGCACAAACGCCATGTACGCGGCGCCGACGCCCATGCCGCCGAAATGGGTGGCCACGGACACCGGGCTGCCGCGAAGGGCGGTCACGATGTTGAGCACGATGACGATGATGATCAGCCCGCGCGCGTTGAGCCGCACGGGCAAGGGGAACAGGTAGACCTCCCGCTCCGGCTGGGCCATGGCAAACGCAATGAGCACCCCCATGGTGGCCCCGCTGGCCCCGTGCACCGACACCGTGCCCAGGATGGGATAGATCAACACGTTGGCCATGACGCCGACGAGGCCGCACAGGAAGTAGAAGCGGAAGAACTGCCGCGTGCTCAGCAGGCGCTCGACCTCCGGGCCGAAAAAGAACAGCACCAGCATGTTGCCGAACAGATGGAGGAGATCGGCGTGGAGGAACATATACGTCACGGGCTGCCACAAGGCCCCGGCCAGGAACCGGTCGGGCTGGAACGCCAGCCACTCGGCGAGCAGGCCCCCGGGCGGCCCGGCCCCGCCGGCCACCGGCCCGCCGAACACGACGTCCGCGATCAACTGGCCCGCATAGACGATCGCGTTGGCCAGGATCAGCCACTGCACGGCGTAGGTGATGCGCCGCCGCTGCGGGGGGGGCTGGTATTCGAACCGCGTATAGCCGGACATGACGTTGGACGACCTCTTATCTAGCGGGTTCCGGCAGACGGGCCGTAATCCCGCGTCCAACTAGCGTGACAGATCCGCGCATGGATGGCAAGTCGGAGCCGGCGGGCCGGAGGGCGGAAGGCACTCCTCGGCAGGGGGCAGATGGGCTATTCGCCGGCGACGTTGGTGAGCGGGAAGGCCTTGACGGGCCCCATCCTGCTGATCGGGTTGTAGATGAGCACCACCCGCCCGACCACCGACTCGAGGGGGACGGCCCGCTCCCACGTGACGCTGTCTTCGCTGTCGTTCCGGTTGTCGCCCATGACAAACACCTCGCCGGGTTTCACTGTCAAGGGGGGATTGGGATCGAACTCGAAGATCATGGGCTCCCTGATGTAGGGCTCGGACGCATAGTGATCGTTGATGAACAGGGCGCCGCCCTCGATGCGCAGCGTGTCGCCGGCCACGCCTACGATGCGCTTCACCAGGTAGGACTTGGGCTCGTTGGGATCTTCGAGCACCACGATGTCGCCCCGGGCGTACTCGCCTTCTGTCAGCGTCAGGAGGTAGTCGTGCGCATAGAGTGTCGGCTCCATGGAGGCCGACGGCACGAGGAAGAACCGCATGCCGCGGAACCCGAAGAAGTAGATGAGCACTGCCGAACAGGCGATGATGGTGATGTAGGCCACGTATCGGGCCTTGGTGATGCCCGCTTGCCCGCCCTTGCTCTCGCGAAACGCCATGCTCGTTGTTCCTCGTTGGCGGCGCCGGACACTCCGCCTCCGACAGGGCCGCGCCGCGTGTCGATGGGGGCGGCCGTGACGTTGGGCGGGGAGGTGGGCGCCGTTACTCGTCCATCTGGCTGCGGGCCTCGTCGAGCAGCTTCGTGGCGGCCTCGCTTGACGGCCGGATCGCAAGCGCCTCCTGCAGGCACTGCTCGGCCCGTGCCGGATCCGGCTTGCGCAGCCAGGCCCGCGCCTCGTTCAACCAGGTGTAGAACCGTTCGTCGTCGTTGCGCGCCTGGCCGCGGGCGCGCTGCCAGGCCTCGGCCGCCTTGGCCCACTTCGGCCGGATTCCGAATTCCTCCGCACAGAAGAAGTTGACGGCGTAGTCCTGAAGCAATTCGTAGTCGGTAGGCGCGAGGTCGGCGGCCTGTTTCGAGTACGCCATGGCCTTCTTGTACACGCGGCTCCGCTTCCACTTGTAGCGATCGGCTACCTGCGGCGAATGGATGAGATACACCTGGGCGATGTTGTACAGGTAGTCCGGATGATGCGGATCCAGCTTGAGCAATCGCTCGAAATAGGCCAATCCCTGGCTGTAGTCGCCCGCGTGGCAGTAGTGAATGGCGAGGTCGTTCACCGGAGCAGACCACTCCGGATCGAGCCGCTCGGCCATCTTCCAGGAACGCACCGCGCCGGTCACGTCGCCCCGCCTGTCGTAGAGCAGTTCCCCGCGGTACGTGAGCGCCCGCGCGTTCCCGGGGTAGTTCGTCAGCACCAGCGCGTATCCTTGCTCCAACAGGGCGACGCGCCGCTCGGCCTCCGCGTAAAGCTTCTCGGCCTCTTCGGTATTGCCGGACGCGCGGAGCGTCTGGACGCGCGCGAGATCTTCATCGATGAGCCGGGATTGCTCGAGGTCGAGGGCGCGCATCGCGTCGACGAGCCGGCCCTCGTCGACGAGCAGCGCGGCCAACGGCTCGAGTTCGGGCGGCAGCCCGCCGGCCTCCTCGGCCGCGAACGCGACCGACGCGGCGAGCGCGCCTGCCACGATTCCCAGCACAAGAACCAATCTGCTCATGCCGTCTACTCTACCCGATCCAGGCCTGTCAATCCTATCCCGGCGTCTACGCATCCCGCCACCAGGCGTACGCGGTAACGGGGCGGATGGTTTCGAATCCCAGCCGCGCGTACAGCGACACCGCCGGACTGGACGCGGTGACGCCGAGCGCCATCCGCGCCAGCCCGGCCTCGCGGAACCGGCCGCCCAGTTCCCGCACCAGCGCAGAGCCCAGGCCCTGGCCCTGCCAGTCCTGCTTCACCGCCACCTGCAGCACAAACCCTACCTCCGGGGCCACTTCGCACCCGGCGATCATGGCCGCCGCCGCGCCGTCCCGCTCGATGGCGCGGATGTAGCCGGGGCGCACCCGGCCGAAGGCGCCTTCGAACACCGACTGGACGAATTCCGTTGCGCTGTCGATATCGCGCACCTCGGCATGGAGCAGCCGCCCCGGATGATCGACGTAGGCGTCGGCGATCACGGCGCCCAGTTCCCGGGCGCCGGCTTCGTTGCAGGCGCGGCTTTCGGAACGGGCGGACGCGCCCAACGGGGGCGCATTCAGCTCCGCTCCCATGAGGCGCCGCTTCACCGGCACAAACCCGAGTTCGGCGTAGGTGTCCTCCAGGTTGAGGCGGCAGAAGGGGACGTACTCGGACACAATCCCCGCGACGCCGCCGGCGCGGAGCGTGCGCACGACCTCCTCTACGAGCCGCTGTTCGACGCCCCGATCCGCATACCGGGCCAGCACGTGCACGAAGGAGAGCCGGCCCACGTCGCCCCGCACCATGGCCAGGGCGAGTCCGGCTGTATCCGGCCCGTCGGCGACGGCTACGGCATCCACGGCGGGATGGGCGATGGCGCGGTGGATGGCCTTGCGGGCGGTCAGGCGGTAGGCGGCAGCGGCCTGAGGGCCGTACAACGCGGCCATACCGGCCGCGTTCTCATCGATGAAGGCATCGATGTTGCTCGGAAGGGTATCGAGTCGGCCCAGGCGCAGCATGTGTCCCCGTGTCGCGTTTCGTCCCCGCGGAGAGGCCGAAGTGGCCCGTCATCCAGCGCGGCCATCGTAGTGCCTCTTGCCGCGGCTGTCAACGAGGCGAATTGTCCGCCGGACACGGCTGTGCTATGCTCGGATCCGGGAATAGCACTCGGCGATTCGGGCCTGTTGCGGCGTCGGCGTGAGGGAGGTGCAGTATGGCGGAGCGTGGACGCGGGGGTCAGGACTATCGGATTCGGTACTGCACGCGATGTGTGATGCCCGAGACGAAACCCGACCTTCATCTGGACGAGGGGGGTGTGTGCAGCGCGTGCCGCTACATCGAGCGGCGCACGGCCATCGACTGGGATCAGCGGGCGGCAGAACTGAAGGCCATTCTGGATCGATACCGCTCGAAAGGCGGCAGCAACTACGACTGCATCATCCCCGTCAGCGGCGGCAAAGACAGCCATTACCAGGTGCTCCGCATGCTGGAACTCGGCGTTACGCCGCTGTGCGTTACGGCCACCACCTGCAAACTGTCCGAGATCGGCCGGAAGAACATCGAGAATCTCAAGAAACAGGGCGTCGATTACGTCGAAATGACGACGAATCCCGTGGTGCGCCGGAAGATCAACCGGCTCGCGCTTGAACAGGTGGGCGACATTTCCTGGCCCGAGCACGCCGGGATCTTCACAATTCCCGTACGGATGGCGGTTCAGTTCAACGTGCCCTTGATCATCTGGGGCGAGAACTCCCAGAACGAATACGGCGGGCCCGCGGCCGCGGCCGAGAACAACGTGTTGACGCGGCGGTGGCTCGAGGAATTCGGCGGGCTGCTCGGGCTGCGTGTCAGCGATCTCATCGGGCAGGACGGCATCCGCGAACAGGATTTGATCCAGTTCACGTATCCGGACGACGAAGGCCTGGCCCGAACGGGCGTCACCGGGCTGTTCCTCGGCTACTACTTGCCGTGGGATGGCTATCGCAACGCCCTCGTGGCCCAGGCCCACGGCCTGACGACGTATCCGAAGCCCGTCGAGGGTTCCCTCGTCAACTACGAGAACCTCGACAACTGCCACACCGGGATTCACGACTACTTCAAGTTCCTCAAGTACGGGTTCGGCCGCGCCACCGACCTTGCCTGCCTGCACGTGCGGCGCGGCCGCATCTCCCGGCAGGAGGCCGTCGACATGGTGCGCCTCCACGACGGCAAGTTCCCCTGGGAGTACTTGGGCTGCAGCCTCGAAGAGATTCTCGATGAGATGGATCTCACCGTCGATCAGTTCGTCGCGATTTGCGATCGGTTTACCAACAAGAAGCTGTTCGTCGTGGACGCACGCGGCCACCTCGTCAAGGATCGGCACGGCAATCTCACCAAGGTGAATTACGACAACCTATGAGCACCGTCGCCATCATCGACTACGGCATGGGCAACCTCGACTCGGTGGCGCGGGCGGTAGAGGAGTGCGGGGCGCACCCGATGGTGGCGGAGCGGGCATCTGCCCTGGCCGAAGCCGATCGCATCATCCTTCCGGGCGTCGGGGCCTTCGGCGACGGCATGCGCGAACTCGCGGCCCGTTCTTTCGATCAGGCCCTCCGGGACGAAGTCCTCGGAAACGGCATCCCCCTCCTCGGCATCTGCCTGGGCATGCAATTGCTCGCCGACACCGGCTTCGAGGGCGGCGAGACGCCCGGGCTCGGCTTCATTGCCGGCGAAGTCGTCCGGCTCGAGCCCGACACGCCCGGCACGCGCATTCCCCACGTGGGCTGGAACGAGGTTGAGGCGAGTCGGCCGTGCGCGTTGTTCGAGGGGGTGGCCTCGGGCACAGACTTCTACTTCGTGCACAGTTACCACTTCCGCTGCGCCGATTCGGCCGACGCGGCGGCGTGTACGCCCTATTGCGGCGGATTCGTGTCCTGCGTCCATCGCGGCCCGGTGTTCGGCGTCCAGTTCCACCCTGAGAAGAGCCAGAAACCCGGCCTGAGGCTGCTGAGTAACTTCCTGGCGCTCTAACCGCGCCCGGAGAGGCGCGGGGTACGGTCTCTCGCAGCCGATTGGTTTGAGTCCGGCGCCAGCCCGGCTTCGTCCAAGGAGGATCTCGACGTGAAGCCATTTGTGTCACCTATCGTGTGCGGTATCTTGGCGGCGGTGTGGGCCGTTGGGGCCTGCGGGGCCGCGTCTGAGGCGGAGGAATCCGGCTGGAGTTCGCTCCGCGTCCCGGGGCTGTGGGAGAAGGCCGGGGGCGACGCGTGGGCGGGATACGACGGCTTCGCGTGGTATCGGTGTTTCGTCCGCGTCCCCGAGGACTGGCAAGGGCGGCCGCTCGCCCTGGAACTGGGCACCGTCGACGACTGCGACGAGACGTTCTTCAACGGGACGCGGGTGGGCGCGACGGGCACGATGCCGCCAGATTACGCAGGCCAATCGGGCGCGGTACGCCGTTACACGGTTGCGCCCGAGTTCGTGCGGCCCGGCGCGTGGAACCTGATCGCCGTGCGTGTGTACGACGGGGGCGGCGATGGCGGCATGACGGGCGCGGGGCATACGCTTCGCTGCGGCACGGAGCGGATCGGCCTGAAAGGGAACTGGCAATTCCGAACGGGCGACGATGCGGCGTGGGCGCGCTGGCCCGTCGATCCGGGCAGCAAGAAAGGACGTGACATGGCCGAGGAGTCCAGCAAGGGTTTCGAGAGTATCCCCGGCGCCGAGGGCGTCGTGTTCGCCGGGCAGGCGGCGGCGCCGGAGGGGCGAACCTCGCTGTGGTATCGCAAACCGGCGGAGGAATGGACGGACGCGCTTCCGGTAGGCAATGGGCGGCTGGGGGCCATGGTGTTCGGCCGGATCCGGCCGGAGCGCATTCAACTCAACGAGGAGACGATCTGGGACGGTTACGAGCGGGACACGACGAATCCGGCCGCACTCGAGGCCTTGCCGGAGGTGCGCCGGCTCCTCTTCGAGGGGGAGAATCAGGCCGCCGTCGATCTCGCCGGCGAGAAGATGATGGGCAACCCGGAGCGCGTGAAGTCCTATCAATCCCTCGGCGATCTCACGCTTCTCCTGCCGAAACCCGACAAGGTGAACGGCTACCGCCGCGCCCTGGATCTGGCCACGGGCATCGCCTCGACGGAGTACGCAGCCGGTGGTGTCCGCTTCGAGCGGGAGGTGTTCTCGTCCGCGCCCGATCAGGTGATCGTGATGCGGTTGACGGCCGACAAGCCCGGCTCCGTGGACGTGCGCGCCACGCTCGAGCGCGAGCAGGACGCGGAATGCGTGAGCCTTGACGGCAACCGCATCGCGCTCGAGGGGCGCATCAACTGCCCGCACCACGAAACCGGCGAGAACATGGGCCTCGCATTCACCTGCCATCTGCTTGCGCTCCCCACCGGCGGCTCCGTGGCCAACGCGGACGGCACCCTCGACATCCGCGGCGCGGACGAGGTGATCCTCCTGCTCGCGGCGGCGTCGAGCTATCGGGGCACCGATCCGGACGCGGCGTGCCGGGCCTGGCTCGACGCGGCCGCGGGTAAGTCCTATGCTCAACTCCGGGAGGCGCATGTCGCCGATCACCGGGCCCTGTTCGAGCGGGTTGATCTGGATCTCGGCACGAGCGATGCCGAAGGCCTGCCCACGGACGAGCGGCTCGAACTCATGCAGGCGGGCGGCGTCGATCCGGGGCTGGTGGCCCGCTACTTCCAGTACGGCCGCTACCTCCTCATGGGCTCATCGCGGCCGGGCGATCTCCCCGCAAACCTCCAGGGTCTCTGGAACGAGCACATGAACGCCCCGTGGAACAGCGACTACCACACCAACATCAATCTTCAGATGAATTACTGGCCCGCCGAGGTGGCCAACCTCGCCGAATGCCACCTGCCCCTCATCGACTACATGGACTCGCTCGTGGCATCCGGCCAGCGCACCGCCACCGTGCACTACGGCTGCCGCGGCTGGGTGGTGCATCACCTGAGCGATCTCTTCGGCTTCACGACGCCCGCCGACGGCGTCTGGGGCATCTGGCCCGTGGGCGCGGCCTGGCTCTGCCAGCATGCCTACGAACACTATCTGTTCACCGGCGACGACGCGTTCCTGGCCGAGCGCGCCTATCCCCTTATGAAGGGCGGGGCCCTGTTCATGCTCGATTTCCTCGTCGAGGATCCCCAAGGCCGGCTCGTCACTAACCCGTCCCACTCGCCCGAAAACCGCTTCCGCATGGCCGACGGCACCGTGTCCATGTTCACCTATGCGGCGACGATGGATCTCATGATCGTGCACGATCTGTTCACGAACTGCATCGAGGCGAGCGAGATTCTCAGGACGGATGAGGCGTTCCGCGGCGAGTTGAAGGAGGCTTTGGCGCGGTTGGCGCCCCTTCAGATCAGCCCGAAAGACGGGCGGCTCCAGGAGTGGATCGAAGACTACGAGGAACCCGAGCCCGGCCACCGGCACATGTCGCACCTGTTCGGCCTGCATCCGGGCCGGCAGATCACCTTACGCGGCACGCCCGAACTCGCCGCCGCGGCGCGCAAGTCGCTCGAATACCGCCTGAGCCACGGCGGCGGCCACACCGGCTGGAGCCGGGCGTGGATCATCAGCTTCTGGGCCCGGTTCGAGGATGCCGGCAAGGCCTACGAGAACGTGCTGGCCCTGCTGCGCAAGGCCACGCTCCCGAACCTGTTCGACACGCACCCGCCCTTTCAGATCGACGGCAACTTCGGCGGCACGGCCGGCATCGCCGAGATGTTGCTTCAGAGCCACGCCGGCGCGATCCACCTGTTGCCCGCGTTGCCGGATGCCTGGGCCACGGGCCACGCCACCGGGCTGTGCGCCCGGGGCGGATTCGAGGTGGACATGGCCTGGGCCGGCGGCCGGCTGGCGTCGGGCACGATCCGGAGCGCGTCGGCGCGTCCATGCCGCGTGCGATCGGCCACGCCGCTGGCCGTCCTCGAGAACGGCCAGCCCGTGCCCATCGAGCATCCCGAGCCGGAGGTGATCGCGTTCCAGGCCGCTGCCGGCGCCGCGTACGAACTCGCGCCGGCCCCGTAGCCCGGGCGCACCTGCTCAGTCGTCCAGTCCGCCGGGGCCTCCTCCCGGCCCGCCGGGGGTGTCGGGGCCGCCCGGGGTG
>JAFGTL010000720.1 GCA_016934125.1 Candidatus Hydrogenedentota bacterium | reverse complement strand
CATCGAGAACGCCCGGCTCAGCGAGGAGCGCGTCCACACCGAGCGCCTCGCCGCCATCGGCGAGGCCACGGCCGGCATCAGCCACTGCATGAAGAACATCCTCGTCGGTATCAAGGGCGGCGGCGAGTTCATCGACCTCGGCCTCGGCAATTCAGACCTCGAACGCGTCCGGAAAGGGTGGGGGCTCGTCCGCGGCGCCTCGCAGCGGATCGAAGACCTCGTCATGAACCTCATGTCGTTCTCGCGCGAGTCCGAGCCCGTCCTCGCACCCGCCGGACTCGAATCGCTCGTCGGCGAGGTGGTCGACGTCACCCGCGGCCGCGCCGAGAAATCCGGCGTCGACCTCGTCTGCCGCTACGGCGACGTCGGCATCGTCCACGTCGACAGCCGCGCCATCTTCCGTGTCGTCCTCAATCTCGTCGGCAATGCCATCGACGCCTGTGAGGAGGAAGGAGGCCAGGTGACCATCGAAACGCGCCGCGACGACGACGGGTGCTACGTGACCGTGTCCGACACGGGCCCCGGCATCGCCCCGGAAGTCCGCGATCGGCTGTTCCAGGCCTTCGTGAGCACGAAGGGCTCCTCCGGAACGGGACTCGGCCTCGCGTGCAGCGATCGCATCGTGCGCGCCCACGGCGGCGAGATCTGGGTGGACAGCGCGCCCGGCGAAGGGGCAACCTTCACCGTATTCCTCCCCGACCGCAAGCCAGAGGACGCGCGAGATGACGCGTAGCCCACGGCCTGGCACTTGTGATGAGGGCTTTCGATGTAAGGCTTGCCTTACACCCCTCAAGGCACTCTCTCCCAGGGCATTACAGCTGAACACTGCCCTCTGGCTCGGCGATTCGGTCTGATCCTCTCCTTTGAGATCGTGCTTGACTGGGAAGCCAGGGCAAGCCTCGACGTATCGAGCCGGCAGTCGTTTCAATCTCCGATATCTCGCAGGGGGAGGGATCATCTGCCGTCTACCCACGACCCGCTTCCTGGCTGGACTTGATTTGGCGCCCTGACAAGTCCCGCGGACGACAGGGAGGCGGGTGGACCACAACCTACGGTGTCTTCACCCGCTGCCTACCCCAACAAATTGGGGCATAGGCCAAGTTATAACTTGACAAAAATGCGACAGGTTGATAAAGTATACAGAGTGAAAATCCAGTAGTGTATCTCACACCCGGGAGTAACCAGGCGGCAATCGATGGCAGAATCCTCCGGCAGTGCCCGGGCTTCCCTGATCGGGAGCGAACTGGGCGGGTATAAGGTGCTCGGCCTGATCGGCCGTGGCGCCATGGGGGCTGTCTATCTCGCTTCGGATACGAACCTCAACCGATACGCGGCCCTCAAGGTGCTTCTGGGCAGCGTGGCCCGCGATCCGTCTGTGGTGCAGCGTTTCTATCTGGAAGCCCAAGTCGCCGCGCAACTTAAGCATCCCAACATCGTCCGCATCTACTCGGCGGGCATCGAGAACGCGACACCCTACATCGTGATGGAATATGTCGAGGGCGAGCCCCTGGATCGGTTCCTCCACCGGAAACAGCGGATCGCCTGGCAGTCCGCACTCTTCATCGGCGCCCAGGTGGCCGGCGCCCTCCAGTGCGCACACCAGCGCGGCGTGATCCACCGCGATGTGAAGCCCGCCAACATGATCCTCGACAGGAAAGGGCGCGTCCACCTCAGCGACTTCGGCATCGCCGTCCAGCGCAAGGGGGGCGACAGTGTGCACCAGGGCGGCGGATTCATCGGCACGCCCCAGTATTTGTCCCCCGAGCAGTGCGCCGGCCGGGCGCTCACCCCGTCTACCGATCTGTTTTCCCTTGGCGTCATCCTCTACCAGATGATCGCCGGTTGCCTCCCGTTTTCCGGGGAAACGCCCATCGAACTCATCAGAAGCATCTCGACGGACGAGCCCCCCCGGCTCAACCGGCTCATCCCGGAGGTGCCCGACGACGTGGCCCGGCTCGTCGCCGCGCTCATGGAGAAGAACCCCGCACGGCGTCCGCGGGACGCCGGCACCGTGCTTCGCATCGTCGAGCGGCTGCAACAGCAGAAGGGCGACGAATCGGCCTGGGCCGCAACGCTCGAGGCGTTCATTCGCGAGCAGAGCGAGATCAAACCACGCCGCATCGTCGGCCGTGTCCCCGACCCCGAGGCGCTCCGCACCACCCGGAAGAAACGACGCAAGGAGGCCGTCCGGCAGTTCGGCCGGTGGACGGGGATCGCCGTCACCGCAATCGCCTTCTGCGTTTCACTGGCGGGTGCGTTCTCGGTGGTTCGTTACCGCCCGCCTGCGGTTACACCCGCCCCCGTGATGGAAAACGTCGTTTTCGAGGATGCTGGCAGGGGAGGGCTGGAGGCGCGGCTGCTCGCGGACGGATACCGGGTGGCGGATCTATCCTGGGTTGCGAACAGCTCGGTGGTGGTTGCACGGGTGGAGGGGGTGCCGGGCAGCCTGACGCACGGGGCTTCGGCACTTGTCGCCGTGGATCCCGACGCGGAGGAGTGCCGGGAATTGCAGCAACCCACCGGGCCCGGACTGGATCCCGATTACGATGCCATCGGCCCAGTTGCATGCCGCCTGAGCCGGATTCCGCCTGCGCCCCGCGGTACGCCGCTGAACGAATGCCTCCTGGTATACGCGAGCCAGTTCGATCGCGGTGCCAGACACACCATTCTGCTCCCGCAGCGATGGCGCGATGCCGTGCCCCGGCAACAGGTTCTGTATCGAACGGAGGCCCCGCCGGCCCACTTCGCTGCTCTGCTGGAGCCTGACGCCGGGTGTGCGGCCGCGGTGCCCCGGCCTGACGGGCTCACCCTGTGTCTCGTCGTGGCCGGGCCTGGAGGCCACGGCCACTACCTGGCGGAACGGGACGTCAACTGGGCCGATCCCGAGCGGATCGGTGTGCCGGTTACCTCGGCTGATGGGCTCATCGTCCCGGAATCGGTGCACTACTCGCCCAGCGGCGGGGCCATCGCCTACATCCGTGAGCGGGAGCGCACACGGGAACTGCACGTGGTGAGACGGGGCGGCGTCGAGATCGACGGACGCCAGTTGGCTGCCGGCCCGATCGGCACCCACTGTGCGTTCAGTCCCGACGGCCGGTTCGTCGCGTTCGAAATGCAGTCCGCCCAGGGCCCGGGTTCCGAACTCTATACCGTCAGCGTGCTCGAGGACGCCGACGTTACCCGGCTCGGCCCCGGACAGCTCGGAAAGGAGCCGTGGCATCCGTCGGGGCAGTTCCTCCTCGCCGCCTT
>JAFGTL010000719.1 GCA_016934125.1 Candidatus Hydrogenedentota bacterium | reverse complement strand
TGGTTGCTGGCGAACACGGCGATTGTGCAGGACCCCTACGAAAACGCCCGAAGATCTGGCACAAAACCCTGAAACCCCAATCCATGACGCTGGCCCTAGTCCTCGCCGGCAATTCCCTTCTGCAGCCATCATCTGCTACTCTTGACGCCGCTTGCCTGGCATGGACAACGGGAGGAGCGGCATGGCCTGCACGCGGAAGGGAACAGCCGGCGGAAGGGCCCGCCTTGTCGCGGGATGGATCGCAGTCATCGCGGCGTTCGGGCTCGCCCCGGCCGCGCAGCCGGAGACCCTTCGGCTCCAGTTGGGGGCCAAGAACGCCTGGTATCCCAAAGGATACGAGGGCATCGAAGAGACGGCGCTCTGGCGCGGCAGGCCCGATGACAATTTCGGCGCCTTCTGGGAATTCCAGGCCGGCGCGACAGAGGACGGCGGCCTGTTCCGGGGCGTGATGCGGTGGGATCTCGAGGGCCTCGCGCCCCTGTTTGAATCGGAGCGCTACACCGTGGTGCTCTGCGAACTCAAGTTGGGCCTGTGGTATAACCGGGATCGCACCGAACAGGCCTTCGAGCTGCTCCGCATCCTACCGGCCAACGCGGACTGGGTGGAGGGCAATCTCCCCGGTAAACCCGGCCCCGGCACGGCGACGTGGAACGCGGCGCAATCCGGCACGCAGCCGTGGGCGGGCGCCGCCGGGTGCGGCAAGCCGGGCATGGACTACGAGCCGGCGCCGCTGGCCCGGTTCGAGTCGGACACGGCTACCCACATGCGGCCGCGCTACCTCACACCGATCCCCCTGCCCGTAGACGTCGTGCGCAGTTGGGCGCTCGCCCCCGAACGCAACGCAGGCATTCTCATCAAGGCGGCCGACGAAGCCGCAGCCGGTTCGGTGAATTTCATCCCCTCGGAGCATACGCGGAGCGATTACGGCTGGGATCGACACCACCCGGAACTCGTCGTCACCTACATCGATCGAGAGGCCCAGGGCGCGAGCCGGCCGGGCGAACTGATTTCGGACGGGAAGAGCGGATACATAGTCGTCATCCCCGACGAGCCCGCGGGCAGTGAACGGTACGCCGCCGAGGAGTTCGTCGAACACCTGCGCAGCCTCTCCGGCCACGCCTTCACGGTGCTCCCGGAGGCGCTGTACGCGAAGGACTACGGCCCGGCCGTCAGCATCGGGCGCACGGCGCTGAGCACGGCCGTGCTGCCGGATGCGGCACTCGATGCCCTCGGCGACGAAGGATACGTCATCGATCAGCGGGACGGAAACCTCTTCATCGTGGGCGGCCGGCGCCGCGGCGCCCTGTACGGCGTGTACGACTTCCTGGAAGGGCAGGGCATCCGCTGGTATACGCCCAAGTTCACCAGAATCCCGGAGCGGCCCACGATCCCGCTGCCCACCGAGCGGCGCGAGATCGTGCCGAAGTTCTTCTATCGCGATCAGCTCTGGAACAACGGCAGCACGGCGGAATGGCGGACGCGGATGCGCCTGAATGGCGAGTACGCCCGGATCCCGGACACCGCCGGCGGCTCGACGAAGGTGATGTGCGGATGCCATTCCTATCACGCCCTCGTGCCGCCCTCGTTGTACGGCGAGCATCCCGAGTGGTTTGCCGTGAAAGAGGACGGGAAGCGCGCACAGGGCATGCTGAAGGGCGTCCAGCTATGTACGACGAATCCCGAACTGCGGGCACACATTCTGGCCAAGGTGCGGGCCGATCTTGCCGCCAACCCGGCCGTCGAGCAGTACTGGGTGAGCCAGGATGACGGATTCCGTTCAGGCTGCTTCTGTCCGGCCTGCGAGGCGGAACGCCGCCGCTACGGCAGCCCGGATCGCTGGGCGGCCAACACGATCTCGCTGGCCAACTACGTTGCCGAGGGCATCCGCAGCGAATTCCCGCACGTCAAGATCAAGACACTGGCCTATTCGTACACCGTGGATGCGCCCGAGGATCTGCCGGTGGCCGACAACGTGCTGGTAGTGCTGTGCGGGCCGCCCTGCACGTTCCATCCATATGACAAGTGCAGGGCGAGCAAGCGGTATCGCGAGAACCTGCTGAAATGGGCCGCCATCGCCGGCAACATCCAGACGTATTTCTACGGCGGGCCGAACTACGGCTACTTCTGGCCTTATCCGAGTTGGTTCGCCATGTGCTCGGACTACCCGAATGCGTATCGGGACGGCGTGCGGGCCGTATACCGCCAAGGGGCCGCGGTCGGATACGGATCCGAGTTCACCGAACTGCGCGGCTACCTGTCGGCGCGCATGGCGTGGGAGCCCGAACGCGACATCATGGGCGAGATCACCGATTTCACGGACGCCTACTACGGGCCCGGCGCCGAGGCCATCCGGGCGTACCTCTCGTGGTACGACGCCTACGTCGGCCGCAAGAACATCCATCCGGAAGGCACCTGGGGCGACGCGCGGGCCTGGGAGCACTGGGTGGACAAGCGCGTAGTGCGCGAGGGCGATCGGTTCTTCCACGAGGCACTGGCCGCCACCGCCGGACAGCCCGAGTATCACGAGCGGATCGAGGCCGCCTACCTGCCCATCCTGTTCGTCAAGGTGATGCGCGGCATCTGGGACGAACCCCAGGTGCGCGGCGACGACTACGTCCTCCTGAAGCCCGCCTTCGAGGCCGAACTCCGCGAAGCCGCGGGCTTGTTCACCGAAGTGATGGCCAGAACCGGATACAACCGGTGGAACGAGCCTGTCCCCTACGAGCCGGAGGATAACCCGATTGCCGCCCTCGGCAAGCGGCACAAGGTGTACACCTTGGATAACGGCCGGGATCGGGCCTTCGTGCTTCCCTCGCTGGGCGGGCGCATCATCCGCTGGGATGTCGGCGCGCTCGGGGGCAACGTGTTCAACCTGCCCAATTCGCGCGTGGACGGATACCCCTTCGCGGGCGGATACGAGGAGTACAGCCAGTTCTCGAGGAGCAGTCCGGGCATCGCCGTCGATTTCGAAGTGGCCGCGTTCACCGACAATCGCCGGATCGAACTCCGTGCCACGCTCAAGAACGGGCTCGCCCTGAAACGCATCATTGAGCTCGCGGCCGACACGGCCGAACTGCGCATCGTGTCCGAATACACGAACGCGACGGACAAGCCCGTTGCCGTCACCGTGCGGACGCATCCGGAGTTCTCCTATGGAACGTTCAGGCGCTCGAATCTGTACTTCCAGGGAAACGATGGCGCGTGGAAGTGCTATGCGTTGTCCTCTCGGAAGACCCCCATGGGCGAACGCTCCTTCCCCGCGGAAGAACTGGCCGGAGACGTCTGGTTATTCGGCGATCCGGCCAGGAACTGGGGACTGGCCAACCGGATCGAGCCGCATCGCATCCAAACCCTCTACGCGTTCTGGGGGAAAAGGGAACAGGCAATGAACCTCGAACTCTGGGGCCGCCGACAGGAACTCGCCCCGGGAGACACGGAAACGCTGGATCACGCCTATGTATTCATCGAGGACTTGCAGGCTTACCTTGCCGCGGATGGCCGGGACGCTCCGGCCGCAGAGGCCGGCAACTGAACAGGAAGGAGAGACCCTACAATGAAGAAGCTGAGAGTCGCCATCATCGGCCAGGGCCGGAGCGGCCGGGGCATTCACGGCCGCTACCTGGTGACGGATCCCGCCCGATTCCAAATTGTCGCCGCCGTGGATCCGATCAAGAATCGCCGCGACTGGGCCGCCAACGCGTACGGATGCGACACGTACAGCAAGCACGCGCCGCTGCTGAAGCGGGACGATCTGGATCTCGTAATCAACGCCTCGCCCAGCCACCAGCATGTGCCGATCTCGCTCGAGTTCCTCAACGCCGGTTTCAACGTCTTGTGCGAGAAACCCCTGGCGTCCAAGGCCAAAGACGTCGACAACCTGATCGCGGCGTCAAAGAAGAGCAAGAAAGTGCTGGCCATCTTCCAGCAGTCGCGGTTCGCGCCGTATTTCGAGCAGATTCGCAAGGTGATCGACTCCGGGATTCTGGGCGACATCGTCCAGATCTCGATCGCCTTCAACGGATTCAGCCGCCGCTATGATTGGCAGACGTTGACGGAGTACATGGGCGGCAACCTGTTGAACACCGGGCCCCATCCCATGGATCAGGCCCTTCAGCTCTTCGGCACCGACACCATGCCCAAGGTGATCTGTGTCATGCGTTGCGCCAACACCTACGGCGACGCCGAAGACCACGTCAACATCATCCTCACCGAAAAGGGCCGGAAGCCGACGGGCCGGCCCATCATCCATCTCGAGATCTCATCCTGTTGCGCCTATCCCTCCTTCACGTACAACGTCTACGGCACCCGGGGCGGCCTCAAAGGCTCCACGTCCGAAATGGAGTGGCGCTACTACGATCCGAAAGAGGCCCCGAAGCTCCGCCTGATCCGCAAGCCCCTCGACGGGCCCAACAAGGAGCCGGTGTACTGCAGCGACGCGATCAAATGGCGCAAGAAGACTTGGCGCGTGCCGAAGGCGAAGCGCGATCTGTTCACCTACATGTCGGGCTCGTTCTACCGGATGCTGCACAAGACGCTCACGACGGGCGCGCCCCTCTTGATCACGCCGCAGCAAGTGCGGCAGCAGATCGCCGTCATCGAGGAATGCCACCGGCAGAACCCCCATATCTACCGCTAGTTACGGCCACACGCCGATAGACTGAGCCGGGACACCGGGCCCGCGCGTCTCCCGAGAGGACGGGCGGGCCCGGCCTTGGCCAAGCGGCGGTTGAGAAACGGACCGCGACAGTATACGATACAGCCCGGATGTTTCAGACGGCTCGCAGGCACCGGAGCCGGGGCGGCAACCCGGCCTGCCAGCATGCCACGCTTGAGGGGATGCCGGGACTAGACATCACCCGGAACGAGAAGGGCCCGGAATGCAGTGTTCGGTTTGCTCTCTGCGCAGTGCCATCGGCTACTGCGTGGAATGCAAGACACTCATATGTGATCGCTGCTCGGTGTTCTGCGAGGCATGCGGCAAACCGATGTGCCGCAACCACGTCCACGAGACCCCCCACCACCGGATCCTCTGCGTCAAGTGCATGGCCGAACGGAACGTTCAGTTCGAGTCGGTGATCGCCGAGATGCAGGAGTACTCCCGCGAGGTGGTCGCGGGCGGCGATCAGGAGCTCGGCTTCCTCTACACCCGTCTCAACGACCTCCTGGATCAGATCCGCGAGTGGGACAAGTCGCTCCAGGAGGCCTACGCCCACATCGAAGATCGCATCGCGGATCGCACGAAGGAGTTGCAGCAGGAGATCCTCGAACGGAAGCGCGCCGAGCGCAAACTCCAGAACGCCATGGAAGCCGCCGAAACCGCCAACCGCGCCAAAAGCGAGTTCCTGGCCAACATGAGCCACGAAATCCGCACCCCCATGAACGGCGTCATCGCCATGGCCGAACTACTCCTCAACACCAAGCTCCGCCCCGATCAGCGCCGCTACGTCGAGGCCATCCGCCGTTCCGGCCGAACCCTCCTCACGATCATCGGCGACGTCCTCGATTACTCGAAGATCGAGGCCGGCCGCCTCACCGTCGAACCGATCCCATTCGATCTCGAAGTGGCCATCGGCGAAATCGTCGAACTCCTCTCCACACGCGCCGAGGAGAAGGGACTCGCCCTCATCATGCGCTATGCGCCGAACGCGCCGCGCCGGGTGATCGGCGACGCGGGCCGGATCCGCCAGATCCTCATGAACCTCATCGGCAACGCCATCAAGTTCACCCACAAGGGCCACGTCCTCGTCAACACCGAATGCCTCGGCATCGCCGACAACCAGGCCCTGCTCCGGATCGGCGTCGAAGACACCGGCATCGGCATTCCCCAAGAGAAGCTGGGCGCCGTATTCCGCCAGTTCGCCCAGGGCGACAGCTCAACCTCGCGGGAATACGGCGGCACCGGCCTCGGCCTCGCCATCACCCGCCAGTTGGTGAAACTCATGGGCGGCCGCATCGGCGTGAAAAGCACCGAGGGCGCCGGCTCGCGCTTCCGTGTGACCCTGGCGCTTGGCCTGGATACCCAGACGCCGCCCCCCGCGCCGGCCAAACGAGTCGACATGGCCAGCGTGCGCGTCCTGGTAGTCGATCACAACCTGATCCACCAGCGCATCATCCACGAGCAAGTAACAAACTGGGGCATCCGCAGCGCCGCGGTGGCCACGGAAGACGAGGCCGTGGCCGCGCTCCAGCAGGCCACCCGCGAAGCCGCCCCGTACGACATGGTGCTCATCAGCCACCAGCCCCCGGAATTGAATGGCGCCATGCTCGGCGAACGCATCAAGCTCGACTTCCCGGACGCCGTGCTCATACTCCTGACGCCGACAGGACAGCGGGGTGACGCTCTCCACATCGCCGAGCTGGGCTTTGCGGGCTATCTGAGCGGCCCGATGCGCCAGAGCCAGTTCCTCGATGCGCTCGCGCGGGTGTGGGCCGCCCACATCCAGGGCCGGGACATCGGATTGGTCACCCGGCACACCGTCGCCGAGGCGCGCGAGTCCGGCCAAGCAGTCCAGGTGGCGCCCGATCAGTTCATTCATGCCAACGTGCTCGTCGCCGAAGACAATCCCGTCAACCAGGAAGTCGCCGTCGAGATCCTGCGCACGCTCGGGTGCGAGGTGGAAATCGCCGAGAACGGCGAGAGAGTCCTCGAGGCCTTTGAACGCGGAACCTTCGACGTCATCCTCATGGACTGCCAGATGCCCAGAATGGACGGCTATGCGGCGACGCGCGCGATCCGGAAGCGGGAGAAGGAAGGCGATCGGATCCCCATCATCGCGCTGACGGCCCACGCCATGACCGGCGATCGCGAGCGATGCCTGGCCGCGGGCATGGACGACTACATCGCCAAACCCGTCAGTCCGGACGACATCACGGCCGCACTGCTTCGCTGGTTCCGCCGCGAGCCGGTCGACGAGCGGCCGGACGAGCCGCCCGACGAGGCGCCGGACGATCTCTCTCAGCTCCCGGTGCTCGACAATGAGCGCGCGCGCCAGAGCACCGGCGGGAAAACCAAGATCCTCAAGCGGATCACGCACGTGTTCCTGTCGAAGGTACCCCAGGAGGTCGAGGAACTCTCCGAAGCCATCGCACAGGCGGACGCGGAAACGACGCGGCGGCTGGCCCACTCCCTGAAGGGGGCCGCCGCCACCATCGGCGGGGCGCGCGTCAGCCACCTCGCATTGAAAATCGAAGAGGCCTCGAAGAACGGCGACCTCGAGGAGGCCCGGCGCCTGTTCGAGCCGTTCGCGCGGGAATTCGAACGGCTCGAGGAAGCGCTCGCAGAAGTGGATTGGGACAAGGTGTCGCCCTGAGCCACGGCCGATCTCAGCCAGTTGAACGGGGCCGGCTCGACAACGCAGAGGATCCATCATGGAAGTCATCATCCGCGAAACGAAGGCCGATGCCGTGTCGCTGGCCGCAGCCATTATCGCCCGGGCGCTTCGGGCCCGGCCGAACCTGGTGCTCGGCCTGGCCACGGGACGCACCATGGAAGCCGTGTACGAGTTGCTCGTCCGGCTTTACGAGGACGACGGGCTCGACTTCTCGCTGGCGCGAACCTTCAATCTGGATGAGTACGTCGGACTCCCACCGGAGGATCCCGGATCGTATCGGTTCTACATGAACAAACACCTCTTCCATCGCGTGAACATCGACCTCCGCAATGCCCATCTACCGAACGGGATGGCCGACGATCTCAATGCGGAATGTGCCAACTACGAGCGGCTGATCAAGGACTGTAACGGCATCGATCTGCAGTTGCTCGGCATCGGCAGGACGGGCCACATCGGCTTCAATGAGCCGCTCTCCGCCATGCGCTCGCGGACACGGACGAAGGCGCTGGCCCCCGAGACAATCGAGCAGAACTGCCCCTTCTTCAAGGGCGAGCCGCCCCGGCGGGCCATTACGATGGGCGTCGGCACGATTCTCGAATGCCGCCGCTGCCTACTCCTCGCCACGGGCGCCGAGAAGGCCGATGTCATCGCCAAAGCTGTCGAGGGCCCGGTGACGGCCATGATCTCCGCCTCCGCACTCCAGCTTCACCCGAAATGCACCGTCATCGTGGACGAAGCCGCCGCATCACGGCTCGAACACGGCCACTACTACCGCTGGGTGTTCGAGAATGAGCCGGAGTGGCAGGAATACCACTGATCGCCCGGCGCAGCGCACGGAAGGAGGCCGGATTTGACTCTGCACACGGAACGGGCGCGGCGGCGTACCCGCGTCGAAGGTATCGTGTGCGCCACAATCACCTGTCTCGTCGCCGCTCGCGTATGCGTCGCACAGGAGGCACACATGACTGAGCGCGACGTCGCGTTTGAGGCACGCTGTGACGGCAGCACGCAGCATTACGTGCTGCTCCTGCCTGAGCCGCTCGACGGCGCCGCACCGCACAACCTGCTCATCGCCCTCCACGGCCATGGATCGGATCGCTGGCAGTTCGTGAAGGACTCGCGCGACGAGTGCCGCGCGGCGCGCGATGCGGCCGCCCGCCACGACATGATCTTCGTATCGCCCGACTACCGCGCCACCACCTCGTGGATGGGGCCCAAGGCCGAGGCCGATCTTGTGCAGATCATCGCCGATCTGAAGGCCCAGTTCCGCGTCGACAAGGTGATCCTCTGCGGCGGCTCCATGGGCGCGACGGCCAGTCTCACCTTCGCGGCGCTGCATCCCGGCCTCG
>JAFGTL010000718.1 GCA_016934125.1 Candidatus Hydrogenedentota bacterium | reverse complement strand
CGGTTGGACGATCCGGCTGCACGCCGCTGGCTTACCGACCACCTGTCCGGCCAGATTGCCGCGGGGGGGGTGGACGTCTACCGCAATGACTTCAACATCGATCCGCTGCCCTTTTGGCGGGGGAACGACGCGCCCGACCGCCAGGGGATGACGGAGATCCGTTACATCGAGGGCCTGTACGCCATGTGGGATGAGTTGCTCGCGCGGCATCCGGGGCTCGTCATCGACAACTGCTCGAGTGGCGGCCGCCGGATCGATCTCGAGACGTGCATGCGTTCCATTCCGCTCTGGCGCAGCGATACGAATTGCAGCCCCGGCCATTGCGACTGGAATCAGTCGCATTCCTGCGGGCTCAGCCAGTACGTGCCGCTCCACACGGCCTGCGCGTGGACGCCCGAGCCCTACGAGATGCGGAGCGATGCCACGGCCGGCCTCATCTGTCAGTGGGATTACCGCGCCGAAGGCTTCCAGCTCGAGGAGGCGAAGGCCGCCCTGGCTGAAGCGAAGGAGAACCAGCGCTACTGGTATGGCGATCTCTATCCCCTGACGCCGCAGTCCGTCGCGCTGGAGCACTGGTGTGCGTTCCAACTGCACCGGGCCGATCTCAACGAAGGGCTTGTGCTCGTGTTTCGCCGTGAGCAGTCCGCTTACACGGGGCTCGAAACCCGCCTCCGGGGGCTCGATGCGGACACGGCGTATTCCGTTGTGTGCATCGACAACGAGGGCAACGCGGAGGAGAGCACCCGGCAGGGACGCGAACTCATGGACGGGTTCGACGTGCACGTTCCGCAGCGACGGGACAGCCTGGTGATCCGCTACCGGCCCGCAACGCCTTGATGCGCCGGCCTATACAGTGATCAGGCAAACGTGCCACGGCCCGATTGGGGGCAGGACGAACCGCCGATAGGGGCCTTCGACGCTCTCGGCGGCGACGCGTGTCTCGTCGCAGTTCACGTCGTAGACGGCCGCCTCGTGGTTGTCCGTACGGAGCATAAGCGCCAGGCGCTCGGCCGGATCCAGCGACGCGTTCACCAGCGCCGCGGCGAGCCGGCCGGGCGCCGGCTCGCGCACCCACAGGTTGGCCCGGTGGAAGGATGCCACCCATCCGGGGAGGGTGTCCTTCGAGAGCCAGCGCATCACGGACTTGAGTTGGGCCGACTTGCTCAGATTCTGCAGTTGGCTCCACGGATAGCACCCCGCGACGCAGATCCGGCCGCCGAGCCGGTTCTCGAACACGCCCATGCAGCACCCGGCCGTTTCGCAGTACGCGTAGTCGACGAGCCGGCTCACCGTCTGGGCGGCATCGTCGGTAGGGGCGAGTTCGTAGGCGGGGCATTTCCAGAAGGACTGGCGCCCGTTCCGCAGCCTGCGCGCGAAGGCCCCGTTGAGGGGGTGGGCGGTGAATTGCTCGATGCAGTCCTCGTGGAGCACGCGTGCCACGCGGAATCCTGTCCACTCGCCGTAACCCATCTCGTTCAGGCGCGTGAGCGCGGCCCCGTCCATGTAGGCGCCGGAGGACAGGGCCCGCCGAATGGCGGCGTCGTCGAGGGCCAGCACGCTGTCGCCGCACAGGGCCGTGACGCGGGCCTCGGGCGGGGCATAGGCCGCCGGGATGCCGGTGCTGAGGATCTCGTTGCAGTTCGAGGTGCCGGCGCCGGTTGCGGCGGGTGCGTGCCACGCGCCTTCCGGGTTGATGGCCGCGGCCGTGTCCTTGCCCCAGCCGGAATAGAGCCCGGCCGGGCGGCTCCGGCCGAACTCGCGGACGAGCACGTCCAGGAATGGCCGGGCGCGCCGGAGCCCGGCCACGAGGGGCTCGAATTCATCGAGGGGCTCGTCATACTGGGAGAGCACGTTGAACGCGGTGCCGGTGCATCCGCCCGCGACGTAGCCTGAGGCCTCGAGGGTGGTGAAATGAATGCTCTTCCTGAGCCGCTGGTAGGGAAAGCTCTCGAGTTCCGACTGGATCCTGCGCACCGACTCGGGCAACAGGGCCGTCTGCCGCCCGATGGCGTGGGCCTTGTCCGCCATCGCATCCGGCGCTTCCTCGGTATACGTGCCGCCGCCCGGACGCCACAACACCTCCGCGCCGTCCCCGCCCGCCAGCGTTTCGGCCCAGGTGTCGAAGTCGTAGCCCTCGAAGAAGCGATCGCCCGTCATGAAGCCGAGGGGGAGGCCCGGGCGCAGGCCGTGCACTGTCCGTTCGATGAGGGCGAGCAGGCGGGTGATGGAGTCGCGGGCGTGCTGAAGCCACGCCCTCCGGAGTTCGAGGCGTTGGGCGACGGGGCCGGTGTTGAGCGCGTCCCGGAGGGACTCCCGCGTGTAGTCGACGCCGCGCTCGCGCGCGAAGATCGCGAGGCAGGTGTCGCAGAAACAGGTTTCGCGGATGGGCATGTGGCCGCGGAACCGGACGTCGTCGTCCACCCAGATGTAGTCCGGCCCGGCCGAGGCCACCAACTCGTACAGGCGTTTCACATACCCCTGCATGCCCTCGTCATTCGGGCAGAAGCATCCGCGGCACACCGCGCCGTCGAGATCGGTGACGCGCGTGTAGGCCTCGTCCAGCGAATAGGGGAGGTTCTCATCGTGATGGCCGATGGTGGCCAATACGTTGATGCCGGCGCGGTATCCGGCGGCGCG
>JAFGTL010000717.1 GCA_016934125.1 Candidatus Hydrogenedentota bacterium | reverse complement strand
CGTGAACAGGCGCTTGCCCGCCGGCCCTTCCCAGTAGAACGGCCGCGGCACCGCCCCCTCCCGATACCACAAGAACTGACCGCGGATCGCGTTCGCACGAAATGACGCCCGCCCCATCCCCGCGTCCACGAACAAGTCGGCCAGCGCCCAGCCGTAGCCCGGCACGTCGTCGATCATCACCGTGTCGATCCGCACCCCGTAACGCTCGCGCAGGTGCTGCGCGTAGTAGAGGCACCGGATTGTCTCCTCGTGCCCGGTGAGTTCCGTCGGCATATTGAGGTAGTAGCCGCAGATCTCGATTCGCCCCTCACGCACGAGCTGCATGAAGCGCTCCACCTGATCCGGATGGCGCCGGATGAAGTGATCCGCCAGGCTGGTTACCTCCACCGTCCAGCGGTAGCGGCTCTCGGCGGGCCAGTCCGCCGTATCCTCGCAGAACTGGATCGCGTCATTCGTGTCGCGCGCCAGCCGCTCGATGACCTCGGGCTGCGGCTCCGTGTATCCGATGTCGTAGTGGGTGTGTGGCGTCATGTAGAACGTCCACGGCGTCGCAGGCTCGAGCCGGCATTCCGCTTCGAGGCGTCTGCCGGATCCGGCCTCAAACGCGACGTCAAGCGTCATCGGCTTCTCGGGCTCGGCCACGTGGACCGCCCACCCGCCCGCACTGAAGTCCCCGGCACGCACCGCGTACTCCTGGGCCGCACCGCCGCAGCGAACCGACACCTTCCCATCCATGGGCTTCACCTCGCCGTCCAGCATCGGCCGCAGGAGGATCCGCCGCGCGTTGTTCTCGCGAAGGACAAAGGGCGTCGGCTCCACCTCGAGGGCGAGGTTCTCGACAAGGTGGGCCAGGTAGGCCTTCTGCTCTGCCGCGATGCCCTGCCGGAGCCCGTCCACCGCCTCGCCCCAGTCCATCCGCACTGAGCGGAAGTCCGCATACGTGCCGTCATGGGCGATGAGGCCCACGGCCCCCGGCTCGGTATCGGGATAGCTGCACCGCACCTGCCAATCCGGCTCGACGCCGTCGGCCGGCCAGCATTTCGCCAAAACCAGATCGCCTATGGCCGCGGCCTTGATGTGATGCCACACGCCCGGCTGGATGCCGAGTCCGCCCGCGCTGGACTCGATGTGGCCCGGCTTGTCCCTGTCGAAGAGGATGATCTCGAGCGCATCCTTGCGATCGTAGTACCGCACAACCACGCGGCTGTGATCCGCCTTGGCGCGGAGTGTGAGGCCGAAATTGCGCCGTGGCGAGTCCCCGCACCGCGCCTCGATGTCCACAAGCACATCCCCCACCGGCGGGATGTCCGCGAGTCGCCCGGCATACTCCTCTCCGCCGCGCGTTGCGAGCATGCCGTCGCTGCACGTCCAGGCGCCCTCTGCGAGAAATGGCTTCCACCGCCCCGGGCCGTTGAGGAAATCGTCCTCAAACACCGACGCCGCGCCGGCAAAGGTTGTCATGTGGACGAGGACGCAAGAGAGGTGGAGTAATTGCATGGCATTCACCTGTCGAGTGGGCCGTTCCCCTCGCAACTCGGGCCTGTATCGGGCTGGAACGACACGGTAGCAGCGCCGGGGCTTGAACGCAAGCGCCATGGCACTCCCCCGCCCGATTCGCTATGATGGGCGCCGACTACAGGGATGCCGTGAAACCGGGGAAAGGCCGAGATGTACGTTGCGATTATCGCCGCGCTGTCGGTGCCGCTGTTGTTTGCCGGGAGCGCTGTGGGACAGGTTGACGACGGACGAGCCGTGCCGCCATGGCCCCCCGAGCGGACGCTGGACGAGGTGCTCGGCCGCCAGCCCATGCCCGTGCCATGGCTCGAATCGCCCCCCGCCGTGATCATCCTCGGCGAGGGCCGCCAACTCTTCGTGGACGACTACCTCATCGCCGAAACCGACTTGACGCGCGAGTTTCACAAGCCCCTTCCTCATGCCGGCAACCCGCTCGTGCGTCCCGATCGCCCATGGGAACAGCAGGTGGACACGCTCAACGATCCCAGGGAGACGATTGCGTTCAGCGACGGCGTCTGGTTCGATCCGTCGCGCCGGCGGTTCCTCATGTGGTACGAGTCGGGAAGGCAGCGCACCTGCTACGCCGAATCGCTCGACGGCATACACTGGGAAAAGCCCCTGTTGGACGTGCGGCCCGGCACCAACATTGTGAAGGAAGGCAAGCGCGACTCAACAACGATCTGGCTCGATCTGTCCGCGGCGGATCCGGCCAGGCGCTTCAAGATGATGCGCTGTCGGCGCGATGTTCATCCAGGCTACACGCACGCCTTCGCCGTGTCCCCCGATGGCATCCATTGGCATGATGCCCTTCCGCCGTTCGTTGCGCCCAAGTCGGATCGCTCCACGTTCTTCTACAATCCATTCCGGGAGAAGTGGGTGTTCAGCGTGAAGGATGTCCAGGGCGATCCGCCCACGCGCTACCGCCGCTACTACGAATCGGAGGAATTCCCCCCGCCCGACGGCGCCAACGCAAACACCGTTCCATGGGTGGGCGCTGACGGCCTCGACGCGCCGCGGGAGGGGATCGGCGTCCCCCCTCAGCTCTACTGTCTCGACGCGACGCCGTACGAGTCCCTCCTCCTGGGGTTGTTCGTCATCTGGCAGGGCAATCCACCCAACTACCCCGCGCGACAGAAGATCAACCAGGTGTTCGTCGGCTTCAGCCGCGATGGATTCCACTGGCACCGGCCCTTGCGCGAACCCTTCATTCCCGTGTCGGAGGATCCCGAAGCGTGGAACTACGGCAACGTGCAGTCCGTGGGTGGATGCTGCCTCGTGATCGGCGAGCAACTGTACTTCTATGCGAGCGGCCGCATGACGCGCGATGTCACCGCCCATGAGGGATTCAGCAGCACCGGCCTCTTCACCCTTCGCCGCGACGGCTTCGCCTCGATGAATGCCGGCGCACGGGGCGGCTCGCTCACCACGCCCCCGCTACGGCTCGAAGCGGCCCATCTCTTCGTCAATGTCGCTGCGCCGGACGGCGCCCTCCGGGTTGAGATCCTCGACGTGGACGGGAAACCGATCGAGCCGTTCACGGCCGCCCGGTGTGAGGTGGTTACGGGCGATTCCACCATTGCGCCCGTCCGCTGGGCGGAAGCCCCTTCACTCGATTCCCTGGCTGCGGGCCCTGTGCGCCTTCGGTTCCACCTCAGGAATGGCAAGCTGTACGCCTTCTGGCTGAGTCCATCCTCTTCCGGCGCGAGCAGGGGGTATGTTGCCGCCGGCGGGCCCGGCTTCACCGGCCCCCGAGACACCACCGGCCGGCACGCATATGAAGCCGTCGCTCACGGGCCAACTGAGTAGGACAGCACGGGCCGCGCAGAATCCCTCATGCCTCCCAAACGCGCCACTTCCCGTGCGCTGGCCTCACGGGATCATGCACAGTTCGTAGGTGAGCGTGTCCGCCGCGGCCAGCGTGAGCGTGACGAGTTCCTTGCCCGCGACATGCACATCTTCCCGATGCCACGTCGCCGGGGACGCCGGTGGAAACACGATTCGGATCCCGTCGCCCGCCACGTTCGCGACACCGTCCGCCGCATGCGGTTCCGTGCCTTCCGGAACAAGCAGCGGAAACTGCTCGACAAACGCCCCCGGATGCGTGACGCGCACGGCGATTCGATCGCCCCCAAACGTCACCGCCTTCTCACCGGCGCCATCCAGGCTGTACGTGACAACGAGATCGCCCTGCGGCAAGTCCCGCACGCCCGGCTCAGGCGCGACGCCCATATCGCCCACGCGCCAGGAGGCCCCTGTCAACTCCCCTTCGTAGACCCAATCCGCCTCGGGCGCCCGCGTACCCCAGGCAGCCCTCTTCGTGCCCGACTGGCTCTGAAGCACGGCGCCATACGCATCCGTCCAGAGCAGCCCGAGGCCAAACCGCTGCTGCGCGGAAAGACGCTTCCCGGCATTGAAGGCCGCATAGTAAGCAGGACGCCGTACATAGGTGTAGATCTGCACGCATCCGGTGTCTACGCGCTGATGATTGAACTCGCTACCGGCCACGTAAGGCAGGGCGCGTCGCGCTTCGGCACGTTCCGCGTCGGAAGGGTGCCACCGCCCGTGCCCCAGATTCAGGATAGGATGCGGCGAATACGCGTGGTGGCCGCCGACCTCCAACTCCGCCACCTTGGGCCAATCCGCTGCGAGCGCGGCACGCTGCCGGCGGATCGACTCGTCCACCTCCGACTGCGTGTCGACGAACGCACGGCCCAGTGGCGCCACCTCGGACAGGGGGTTGTGCCGGGCTCCGTAGTCGCCGCGCGTTCGCGTCTCGATGGCGCGGTTCACCACGCGCGTGCGGCCATCCGGCTCCAACACGGTGTTGTAGGCCACCCACTCCGCCCAACGCGTCTCGCCCAAGGCGAACAACGGCGCGAGATCTGTGTCATGCGCATAGTGCCACGCCATCAGCAGATTGCCGGCGTGCGTGCGCGACGTGTACGCCCAATCGCAGCCGCCCGCTTCATACCAATAGCCCGCCGGGCTCTGATGGCACTCGAGCGATTCCTCGAGGCGCTGGCGGATCAGCGATTCGAGTTCGGCATCCGGGCACACCTCGAGAAATGCGAGCACGCCGCCCCACAACCCGCTGTATTGGTTCGAGTACTTCCGAGCGTGATCAAACAGGCCCGCCGACGTCAGGAGCGCGCGACACGCCTTCCCCTGCGCCGCGATCACCCGTTCATGCAGGCCTTCATCGATGGGCGGGCCACTGTCGAGCAGGCGCAGCGTCTCGCCCATGAACATCACGGCGAATCCCGTCGCGGGCAGGTTCCACCCCTCCGGTTCATACTCGCTGAACCGTCCGTCCGTATGCTGGGCCCGGCACCAGAAATCCAGCAGCGCCTCAAGCCGCAACCGGAGCGCCCCGTCTCCGTAGTAAGGGTTCCAGGGCCGGTTCGTGCAGTAGAAATACGTGAGCGGCATGAAGTTCTCGAGCACCCGGGCGTTGTACGGCTCGTTGTACTGCTTGGGCCGCCACACAGGCAGCGTGATGAAACCCCGGTTCGGCCCGTCCTCCTGGATGCTGTTCGCGACGCGGTGGCAGTGGGCCAGGTAGAACGGGACAATCAACTCCGCGTCGCTCAGATCGTCGGGCGAAAACAGCGACAGATCGGCTGGCTTCACCTTCGGGAGATCCGCCGGCCCTTCCACCGGCCCGGCACCCGCCGAGCACATCATCGTCGAGGCGAACAACGGCACACAATACCGCACCAGATTCGAGCCAACAACCATTGCATCTCCCCTTCCTCTATGCGAGAATCGAACCGGACGGATCGTAACGCATCCGGCCTGCAGACACAATGCCAGGGCCGTCGCTACCAGACGCTCTGGCCGTCGGCGCGCGGGGGAAGAACTTCGCAGCGGCTGTGGTGGAATCGAAAAGGGGGATAGGATGCCAGTGCCTTGCCTTATCTTGATGTGCACGGCCCTCGCGGCGGATACGTCGCCCGCACCTGAGCCGCAAAGGGCGGACACCTACACCAACCCGATTATCCACAAGATCGGCCCCGCCGATCCGCACGTCATCCAGCACGACGGCACGTACTACCTCTACCCGACGGACGACGGGCTCGGCTACGATGTGTATACCTCCACCGATCTCGTCCACTGGGAGTGCCACGGCAAGTGCTACGAGGACGCCCGCCACGGCGTATGGGCCCCCGACGTCTTCCTCAACACCCGCGGCGATGGCAGGTTCTACCTCTACTACACCGTCGGCCCCCTGCACCACAAGCAGGTGGGCGTGGCCGTTTCCGAGTCGCCCCTCGGGCCTTTCGAAGACAAGGGCGTACTGGTTGACAAGGCCATCGACGCACACCTCTTCCAGGACACGGACGACTCGCTTTACCTTTATTACGTCAGCGTCGACGGGCCCAACCGCATCTATGTACAGCCCATGGCCGATCTGCTCACTACACGCGGCGAGCCCAAACTCGTGATACGCGCCGAGGAGCCCTGGGAGTGCGCTCACGGCGAGGTGGCCGAGGGGCCGTTCATGATCCTCCGCGAGGGAACCTACTACCTGATGTACTCCGGCAGCGGCGCCGATGGCCCCGACTACGCTATCGGCTACGCGACCGCCCAGTCGCCCATCGGCCCCTTCACCAAGTATCCCGGCAACCCTATCGCCAAACGCGGTGCCGGCGTCCTCGGCCCCGGCCACCACTCCGTCGTCGAAGGGCCGAAAGGCGACCTCTGGATGGTGTACCACCAGAAGCTCAACGACCGCATCAACTTCGAGCGCTTCCTCGCCATCGATCCTCTGTGGTTCGACAAGGACGGCGTCATGCACGCCCGGACTACCCGCGGCACCGCCCAGCCTGCCCCGTGAAGCCGGAACAACGGCTGCCGGGCGGGGACGAGGCCGTGCCGCCGGCCACCTCCTGGCCTCGGTGAATGTCCGCCCTGGACCACCTTGTGTAACCTATTGGGGCAGAATGAATTAGGCTGAACCCGCGCGTGTCCCGCGCGAGTTGCCAGGCACTGAAGCGGAATTCCCTGTTGACAAGCCGATTCAGATCGAATATGCTTCGGATACGGGTCCGGACACGGGTCCGGAGCCCGAAACCGCCCTGTTCGGCCGGGTTGCCCCCAGGGCGCATCCGGGGACTCAGCCAAACGCTTCAGGAGATCTTGCTATGACGGGGTTCGTGGCTATCATGATTCTGCCAGCCATCAGCGCGTCCGCAGTGCCCTTGGCGTCCGAACTCGAAGAAGCCCACCGATGGGCGGCCGCCAAGTTCCTGGGCCAACCTGAGCAGGCCGCGGCTCCCGTCGGGATTCATGTCATTGCCAACAACGATCCAGTCCAGATGAACGCCCGGGCCGGGCGTCCGCTCAGGATCGTCGATCAGGAATACACCCGCGGACTCTACTGCCATGCTAACAGCCGTGTCGTGGTGTTCCTCCCGGGGCCCGGCAAGCGCTTCGAGGCCATCGCCGGCGTCGACTCCAACGATAACACCAGCGGCGGACGCGGCAGCGTCGAGTTCGCCGTCGAACTCGGCGGCGCGCAGCTGTGGCACTCCGATACGATGCGCGAGGGCATGCCCGGCGTGCCGGTATCCGTCGACTTGGCCGGGGCGACGGAGTTCGTGCTTGTCGTCGGCGACGCAGGGGACGGCATCAGTTGCGATCAATCCGACTGGGCCGACGCCAAGGTTGTGCTGGAGGACGGCTCGGAAGTCTGGCTGGGCGACATGGCGCAGCTTGGCCTTCAGCGGGCCCCATACACGACGGCGCCCTTCTTCGCCTTCACCTACGGCGGCAAACCGTCCTCCGAATTCCTCGATTCCTGGAAGCTGACTCGCAGCAAGAAGGCGCTGGACGCGCAGCGCATGCAGCACTCGCTCACGTACACCGATCCCGACACGGGGCTTCAAGTGCGCTGCGTGGGCGTCGAGTACAGCGATTTCCCGACCGTGGAATGGACGCTCTACTTCAAGAACACGGGGCAGGCCAACACCCCCATCCTCAGCGATATCCAGGCCATTGACGAGCGGTTCGAGCGGGGCGCGGTGGATGAATACGTCCTCTATGGCAACAAGGGCGACAACTGCACGGCCGACAGCTTCGAGCCCCTCGAGGAGCCGCTTCCCGCCAACAAGGACAAACGCGTCGCCAACACCGGCGGGCGCCCAACGCAGAGCGCGTTTCCATACTTCAACATCGCATCCGGCAGCGAAGGCATGATCTTCGTTGTGAGTTGGGCGGGCCAATGGGCGGCCCAGTTCACCCGCGACGAGGGCAACGGGCTACGGCTCCGCGCCGGCCAGGAACTCACCCACTTCACGCTGCTTCCCGGCGAGGAAGTGCGCACGCCCATGATCGTCCTCCAGTTCTGGAAGGGCGACAGGTTCCACGCCCAGAACGTGTGGCGGTCCTGGATGCTCGCCCACAGCCTGCCGCGTCCCGGCGACGCCCTTCCGCCCGTCCCCGAACTCGCCGCATGCAGTTCCCATCAGTTCGGCGAAATGATCAACGCCAACACGGAGAACCAGATCTTCTTCATCGACCACTACCTCGAACGGGGCATCAAACTCGACTATTGGTGGATGGATGCCGGCTGGTACTACAACAAAACCGGCTGGCCCCACACCGGCACCTGGGAAGTCGATGTCAACCGGTTCCCCGGCGGCCTCCGCCCCATCAGCGATCACGCCCACGCGAAGGACGTCGACATCATCGTGTGGTTCGAGCCGGAACGCGTCGCAGCCGATACCTGGCTCACCCAGAATCATCCCGAGTGGATCCACGGCGGCGCAGGCGGCGGCCTCCTCGATCTCGGCAACAAGGACGCCTGGACGTGGCTCGTCGAGCACGTGGATAAGCTGATCACCGAGCAGGGCATCGATCTCTACCGCCAGGACTTCAACATCGATCCGCTGTCGTTCTGGCGCGCCAACGACGACGAGGATCGCCAGGGCATCACCGAGATCCGCCATGTCGAGGGATACCTCGCCTACTGGGACGAGTTGATCCGGCGCCACCCCAACATGCTCATCGACTCGTGTGCCAGCGGCGGCCGCCGCAATGATCTCGAGACGCTCCGCCGGGCTGTGCCCCTCCTGCGCAGCGATTACATCATGGAACCCGTCGGAAACCAGTGCCACGGCTACACGCTCGCCTCCTGGTTCCCCTTCTACGGCACCGGCACGTCGCGAACCGACACCTACTCCGTCCGCAGCACCCTCTGCCCCCATTTTACCGCCTGCTGGGATCAGCGGGATGACGGGATCGACTGGGCCAATCTCAAGCGCATCATGGATCAGTGGAAGGCCTTCGCGCCCAACTACTATGGCGATTACTATCCGATCACGCCCTATTCGCTCGGCGATACCCAGTGGATCGGCTGGCAGTTCGACAGGCCCGAGGCCGGTGCGGGCATGGTGCAGGCCTTCCGGCGCGCGAGCAGCGTCTACATGACGGCACAACTGCCGCTCCGCGGGCTCGATCCCGATGCCCGGTATGTCGTCACGAACGTGGATGAACCGGAGAATCCGATGGAGTTCTCCGGACGAGAGCTGGTGACACAGGGATTGCCCGTGACGATGCAGGACAAGCCGGGATCGGCCGTCTACCTCTACGAAAAGCGCTGACACCTGGAAGGAAGCGATGGGAAGCACTGTGAACAAACGCGTGGTCGTCATCGATACCGGCTACGATTCCTTCGATCAGGAAGTCGAGATCCTCGGCCGCTCCGGCTACGCGGTGGAGCCTTTCCCCGGAGATCGGCACGACGCGGCCGGCAAGGCCGCATTCGCCCGCGGCGCCGACGGCATGTTCGTACGATGGACGCCCGTGGACGGCCCGTTCCTCGACGCCGCCGCCACCCTCAAGGCCATCGTCCGCTATGGCGTGGGATACGACAACATCGATCTGCCCGCCGCCTCAGCACGCGGCATTCCGGTATCCAACGTCCAGGGATACGCGAACCATTCCGTCTCGGATCACGCACTCGCCCTGATCCTGGCCTGTGTCCGCAGCCTGCGCCGCGGCATGGAGCAGTTGAGGCCCGGCTATGCCGCGCCTCCGCATCCCCACGTGCCCGAACTGCACGAAATGACCCTCGGCATCATCGGGCTCGGGCGGATCGGCGGAACCTTGTGCACAAAGGCCCGCGGACTGTTCCAGCGGGTTCTGGCGTGCGATCCCTACATCCCTGACGATCGGTTCGCCGCCCTCGGCGCGGAGCCCCAGTCGCTCCATGCACTGCTCGCCGCAAGCGACGTGATCAGCCTCCACTGCAACCTCACCCAGGAAACGCGCCACCTGCTGAACCCTCATACGCTCGGCCGCATCCGGCCCAATGCCATCGTCATCAACACCGCCCGCGGCCCCGTGGTCGATGAGGACGCCCTCACCGCCGCCCTCGAAGCGGGCCAGGTGTTCGCGGCCGGAATCGATGTCTTCGAGGACGAGCCGCCCCGATCGAACCGCGATCCGCTCCTGGCGCATCCGCGCGTCGTGGCCACGGGGCATTATGCCTGGTATAGCGAGCGCGCAAGCCGCGAGCTTCAGCGGCGCGCCGCCCTCAACCTCGATGCCATGTTGCGCGGTGAGATCCCTGAGGACTGCCTCAATGGCGATGCATTTCGGCGTTCAGGAACCCCAAAGGACGGGAATGCATAGATGGACTGCACGGTAAACGACATAGCGCGCGCGGCCGGCGTGAGCCGCTCGACTGTCCTCCGGGCCCTGTCCGGCAAACCCGACATCTCCCCCAAGACGCGTGCACGTATCAAGGCCCTGGCCGCCCAGATGCGTTATCGCCCCAACTACATCGCGCGCAGCCTTACACAAGGCAAGACAAACCTCGTCGGCGTCATCGCGAAACCAAGCATCTACTACGCATCCCATTCCGTGATCGAGGCCGTCGAACGCGGACTCCGCGACGGCGGCTACTCGACGCTCCTCTTCATCTCGGGCAACGAGAGCGGCACCGACGAGTCCGTTGTCGAGCAGTTGATGAAGAACCGCGTGGACGGCGTGATCGCCGTCCCCGGTGCCATGACGCCCCCCGCCTCCTACCACCAACTCGTCGAGGCCGGCGTCAAGCTCGTTACCCTGGCCGGCCTCATCGACGATCTGGCCGCCCCCCAGATCACGGGCGATAACTACAAGGCCGGCCGGCTCGGCGCCGCGCACCTCATCGAACTCGGCCATCGCCGGATCGCCTACCTCGGCATCCCCCAGATCTCGAACGTTGGACGCGAACGCGCCCGAGGCGTTCGCGATGCCTTCACCGAGGCGCACGTCCCCATCGACGAACGCCTGTTCACCGAGATCGAGTTCAGCGAGACCGGCGCCGAACGCTGTGCCGCCGAGTTGCTTGCCTCCGGCGAACGGCCCACGGCCCTCCTGGTGCGCCACGATGTCGCCGCCCGCGGCGCCATGCGCGCCATCTACGCCGCCGGCCTCTCCATCCCTGAGGACATCTCCATCGTCGGCAACGGCGACGTCGTCGGCAGCGACATGTTCCGCGTCCCGCTCACGACCGTGCGTTTCCCCGCCCGCCAGATGGCCGGTTTCTGCGTCCAGACGCTGCTCGACATGCTGCGGGGCGAGGTGATCGAACCGGAGACAACCATCTTCGACGTGGAACTGGTGGTGCGCTCGTCTACCGCGCCGCCTCGAACCGCATAGCCCCGTCGCGCCGGCGCGGCGGGAGAGTGAGGATTACGACATGAGTGGCCTCCGTAAGCTTGCTGGCAAGAAGGCGCTTGTGACGGGCTCCGGCACCGGCATCGGCCGCGAGATCGCCCTCGAATTCGCGCGCCAGGGCGCCGATGTCGTCCTGCACTACGCCCACAGCGACGCCGGCGCGACCAGCGCCGTCAACGAGATCCGGGAGATGGGGCGCAACGCCGCGGCCTTCCGCGCGGACTTCGACGTCGTCGACGAGGTGGTGGCCTTGGGCGAGTCGGCCCTCGAGTTCCTCGGCGGGCTGGACTGCCTCGTCAACAACGCCGGCATCACCTTCAACAAGCCCTTCCTCAAAGTCACCCGCGAACAGTTCGATCGGATGTATCACGTCAACATCCGCGCCCAGTTCTTCCTCACGCAGCGGCTCGTCCCCGAAATGGAGAAGCACCGGGCCGGCGCCATCTGCAATCTCACCTCGATTCACGGCGTGCAAGGCGCGCCCGAGCACTCCGTCTACGCCGGCACCAAGGGCGCCATCATCGCGTACACCCGATCCCTCGCCGTCGAGCTTGCCCACAAAGGGATCCGCGTCAACGCCATCGCCCCGGGTTGGGTGACCGTTGAGAACTACTACACCGTACTGCCCGGATTCAACGAGGAAGACGCCAAGCGCGACGCGGCGGCCAAGGTGCCCATCGGCCGCTCGGGCATCCCGCTGGACATCGCCAAACTCGCCGCGTTCCTCTGCTCCGAGGATGCCGGCTACATCGTAGGGCAGACGATCGTCGCCGACGGCGGCACCACCTCGCTGATGTCGTTGATCTCCGACTTCCGCAACGAGTCGTCTGCCCGGTTCGGAAAGGGATACCTGCCCGATGTGTAGTCGGGCCGTGGGAACGTCTGCTTTGGCGTCGGTAGGAAGGAGGCTCCATGAGCCGAGATGAGCACACGGCCGCCGGTTCGGCGCGCCCGAGTCTGTATGCCTTCGGTGTGGCCTTCGTGGCCTCGGTGGGCGGGTTTCTGTTCGGATACGACCTCGCCATTGTATGTGGCGCGAACCTCTATCTCAAAGAGGTGTTCGGCTTGTCCCCGGCCGCGTTTGGCTTCGCCACGGGCAGTGCCGCCCTCGGCTGCATCATCGGCCCCTTCCTCGGCGGATGGATGTGCGACGCCCTCGGCCGCAGCCGGACGATGATGGTGGCGTGCGCGTTGCTCGGCATCTCGGCCCTCTTCACGGCCAT
>JAFGTL010000716.1 GCA_016934125.1 Candidatus Hydrogenedentota bacterium | reverse complement strand
CATCCTCGGCCTGCCGGCCGGCCGCCTCGAAGAGGGCGGCCCGGCCGATATCGCCGTGTTCGATCCCAACGCCGAATGGGTTGTGGATCCGGCGCTGTTCGCATCGAAAGGGCGGAATACGCCCTTCGCGGGCATGACGCTGCGCGGAATCGTACGCGCCACGCTGTGCGATGGCGCGCCCGTCTACGAGGCCTAGGCGCCGCGGCTCACCCTACCGGAACGAGGCGTTCATATCCTCATCGGCCTTCGCCACCACCTTCTTCTCGAACGTCGACTCGGCGATCCGCTTGTTCAGTTCAGCCTCGTAGGCCGCCCCGTCGAGGGGGATATCCACGGGTTGGCCAAGCATGGCAGAAAACAGCATGGCATTGGCGATTTCGACGGAGTGGATCCCCTCCTCGGCAGGCGCGATGAGGGGCTCGCCTTTCAGGATGGCGTTGACGAAATTCTGCGTAACGACGGAATGGCCTTGCGGCGCGTCCTTGACGGGCACTTCGACATTCCAGAAGTCGGGCTTCCCGAACCCTTCGGGCGAGGTTCGCGTGAACTCGGCCACGCTCACTTCGGTGCGCGCGAACGCGATCTTGCCGTGTTCGAGGACGAGCCGGCCGCGATCGCCGACGATCTCCAGTCGGTCCGTGCCGGGCGCCTCGCCCGTGCTCGCGATGAACACGCCCGTAGCGCCATTGGGATACTGGAACACCGCGGTCACGTCGTCCTCAACCTCGATGGTGTGATACCGGCCGAACTGGCACGTCGCGGTGACGCGGGACGGCACACCGCACAGCCACTGGAACATGTCGAGGTTGTGGGGGCACTGGTTGAGGAGGACGCCCCCGCCCTCGCCCTTCCAGGTGGCGCGCCAACCGCCCGAGTCGTAGTAGGCCTGGGTGCGGAACCAGGCCGTGACCGCCCAGTTGGTGCGGCGGATCTCGCCCAGTTCGCCCCGTTCGAGGAGTCTCTTGATGCGTTTGAACACGGGCTTCGTGCGCTGCTGGAACATGGCGGAGAACACGCGATCCTTGGCCTTGCGGTACGCGGCGATGAGCCGTTCGCAGTCGGCCTTATGCACCGAAATCGGCTTCTCGACGAGCACGTGGAGGCCCTGCTCGAAAGCATCGATGCCGATGGTGGTGTGATCGTAGTGGGGCGTCGCGATGAGGACCGCGTCGCACGCGCCGGAACGAATCAACTCCTTGCTGTCACTGAACTTCTGAACGCCCTCGAACAACGCAAGGCGGGCGGGGTCGATGTCGCAGATGGCGGTCAGCTTGCAGCCCTCGACCTCCCCTTTCTCCAGGTAACTGCCGTGGGAGGACCCCATTCCGCCAACGCCGATGATGCCGATCCGTACCGTGTCCATTCCTCATGCTCCTTGCCGGGCGGCGGCCCGGGCCTGCTGCACCGGATGGATGAACCGGCGCCTCAAATGTGTTCCTGCAGTGCGACACGCACTCGAATGGGAAGGATACCGCAAAACGGGCAGGAATTTGAAGTCTGGCCGGGAATCCGCTATCTTCCCGCCCGAATTCCGGCGCAACGAGGTAAATATGAAGGCGATTCTAGCGACAGAAAACGGCTTGGTGCTCGAAGGCAACGCCGTCGGTGCCGAGGGCGAAGCCACCGGCGAACTCGTGTTCAACACGAGCATGACGGGCTATCAGGAGATCCTCACAGATCCGTCCTATGCGGGCCAGGTGGTCACCATGACGTATCCCCTGATCGGGAACTACGGCGTCAACGCCGAGGACGTCGAGTCGCGCAAGCCCTATGTCGAGGGCTTCGTGATGCGCGAATGCTGCTGGGAGCCGAGCAACCACCGGGCCGATCAGTCCCTGCCCGACTACCTCAAGGCGCACAACATCGTGGCCATCGACGGCGTGGACACGCGCAAGATCACCAAAATGCTCCGCACCGAGGGCGCCAAGAAGTGCGTGATCAGCACCGTGGACGCGGATCACGACCGTCTCGTGCAGAAGGCCATCGACTCGCCAGACATGGCCGGGAGCGACTACGTCAAGGAGGTGTCGGTTCACTCGCCATACGAGTGGAACCCGGGCCAGCAGGCCGAATACCGTGTCGTGGCCTTCGACTACGGTATCAAGTTCAACATCCTCCGCCTGTTGAGCCAGGCCAAATGCAGCGTGATCGTGTTGCCGGCCACGGCCTCGGCCGAGGAGGCGCTGGCCTGTGAGCCGGACGGCGTCTTCCTGTCGAACGGGCCGGGCGATCCCGCGGCGCTGCCGTACATTTACCCGACGGTCCAGGGCCTGCTCGGGCGCAAGCCGATCTTCGGAATCTGCCTCGGGCACCAGATCCTGGGCCACGCGCTGGGCGGCACCACGTACAAGCTGAAATTCGGGCACCGGGGCGGCAACCAGCCCGTCATGAACCACCACACCGGCGCCGTCGAGATCACCGCCCAGAATCACGGGTTCGCCGTGGACGCCGAGTCGCTGGACTCGAAGGCCGTGCGCATCACCCACACGAACCTGAACGATGGCTCCGTGGAAGGCCTCGAACACGTGGAACTCCCCGTGTTCAGCGTGCAATACCACCCCGAGGCGTCGCCGGGCCCCCATGACAGCCGCTACCTGTTCGATCGCTTTCTGGCCCTCATGAACGACTGGCGCGGCAGGAATTGAGGCCTCGGCCCCGCCCCGTATGGTTCCCCGTTCCCCGGAGACAGCGACATGCCCGTTCGCCCTACGTTCTCGGTGGTGATTCCCGCGTGCGATGAGGAGCGGTATCTCCCTGCGTGCCTGGCGGGCATCGAGCGGGCGGCCGCCCGGCTCGACGAGCCCGTCGAGGTCGTGGTGGCGGATAACATGAGCCGCGACGGAACGGCGGCCATGGCCCGCGAGCGCGGCGCGGCGGTGGTGTCCGTGGAGGAGAAGTGCCTCTCGGTGGTGCGCAACCGCGGTGCGGCCGCGGCCACGGGCCGGTACCTCGTGTTCATCGACGCGGACAGCATCATGTCCGATGGCATGCTGGTCACGCTCAAGGACGTGCTGGACTCAGGACGCTACATCGGGGGCGGCGTCGCCCACGTCCGGCCGGATCGCCTTTCCCTGGGGATTCTGTGCAGTATTCTGTGCTTCGCGCCCTTTGCGATCTGGCGGATCCGCGCGTCAGCAGTCGTGTTCTACACAACCCCCGAGGCCTTCAACGAACTGGGCGGGTTCGACGAGCGCCTCTACGCGGTCGAAGACATCGACTTCGCGAACCGGATGCGGGCGTTGGGCAAGCGGCGCGGCCTGCGCTACAAGAACCTCCTCCGGGCGTATGTGACCACCTCGACGCGGAAATTCGACGAGTTCGGCGACTGGTTTGTCCTGCGGCACCCGATCCGGGTGTGGAAGGCGTTCCGCAATGATCGCGAGGTGGCCCACGATCTGTGGTACCGGCCGCGCCGGTGATCGCCTGCCCGCGCCCCACGCCGGCGCGCCCCCCAGAAAGGCCCGAACCCCGAGACTCGAAAGGGCCAACGAGTTCGGGGTTCGGTGCCTGTGCGGTGGCTATGCAGAAGCGAGCGTTCGGGAATCACGCTCGGCTACGCGCACTTCTCCTTCTCGGGCCAGATCTGGCACACCAACTGATCGATCAGTTCCATGATGTCGATGTCGACGACGATCTGGGGATCGCCCCCTTCCTCACACGCCCGGATCGGAAGTCGTTTGGCCTTGCTCGTGCCTACTACGTGTTTCATAACGAGTCCCTCCTTACAAACCTCTTGCGCCCGGATCCAGCGACGCCCCACATCGGCGTCTCTCTGTGCGCCGTATGGCGACGTCCAGGAGAGAGCACAATCTGTGCCGGAGTTGTGCGCCACGGCGAAACCCCTTTCGGGCGTAGGGGTTGCGCAGGAGAAGCGCCGCGCAGATGGCTTCTGCCGCCGCGCGCACTTTGACGAATGGCGCCGTCGAACTGACGGATTTCCGTCCGCCGGTGCCACGGCCCACGCGTCGACTCAGTCCCCTTGATACGGCGCGGAGGCGGCCGCCTCAGTGATAAACCCGCGGTACCGGCCCCGCCAGTACGCATCGATGAATGCGGCCCCACCCAGCTCGCGCCGGGTGTTCTTGGTGAACTGAAGCCACAAGTGGCCGTCCGCCCAACTCTCACCACCATCCTTCGACACGTACAGTCCCCCCGGCGTGCCCGCAAACACCCAATCCGTGTGGGCCGGCGCCATCACGCTCTGGGCCACGGGGATCTCGAATCCCGCCCGCTTCTCCTGCCACGAGGCCCCCCCATCGGTGCTCTTGAGAACCCCACGCCTACCCCCGGCCATGAACAGGACGCCCGGGCCCGACGGCGGGATAGCGGGCTCGGCGATCGAGCCCTGGATGAGGAGCGGAACAAGGGCCATCATGCCCCCTTCCGCGTAGGCGCGGTAGATGTCCTCGATGCCCGGCGCCCAGGTGCGCCCGCCGTCCATGGTCTGTTGAAGCAGAGACACCGTGCCGAGCCCGCCGTACTTCGACCACAGGCCGAACAGGGCGTGGTCGGGGTTGCCGGGATCCGCGACAAGCCACGGGTAACCCGTGGTTTCCTCGGCGAGTCCGAGCGGCCCGCAGGACGTCCACGCGTCCTCGTCGAGGCGCCGGGTGAACAGCAGGCCGTCGAGGCGGGCGTAGATCCGGCCGGGCGCACCCGGGGCCATCGTGAACGCCGCGTTGGCGGCGGGCGGCAGTTCGGCCGTCAAGGCATCCCACGTCTTCCCGATAAACGCATCGCCGAAGTCCCGGCTCCGCCACACGCCCTTGTCGGTGACGGCGTACAAGACAAGCGGATTCGCGGGATCGACGAGGATGTCGGCCGGGCGGCCGTCGCCGGGCACGGGCAGTCGCTCCCAGGTATCGCCGCCGGTGGCGCTGGCGTAGAACCCGTCATCGCAGGCGGCGTACACGCACCGAACGCGGCTGCCGGCCGCGATGGCGCGCGCCGGGCCCGCCCTCCCCCCGTCGACGGGAACCCAGCCTTCAAACGACGCGGCGCCGTCGCGGGACTGGTAGACGCCGCCGGACTGATCCACCGCGTAGATCACCATGGGATCCTCGGCGGGCACGGCCACGTCGATGACGGTTCGCCCGAGCCAGCCATCGGCCCGGAGCAGGTTGCCCTTCCAGATGTACTCGTTGTCCCAGGCGGCCGCGTACACGGGATAGGGCGGCTTGAGTCGCTCATCGAGACTGTTCATGCGCGGGCGGATCGTCATGTCGGTGGGCCAGGTTTGCAGGGATCGGAAAGCCTCTGCCAGGGCCTTGTCCTTGCCGGGGGCATCGGGCGCGACGGCGTAGTAGATGTACGTGAAGAGCGACTGGGCGTCGTTGACGTGGTTGGCCCAGAGGCCGTCCGCCACCACGCGGTAGGCGGCGAGCAATTCCGGATCGTCCTCGATACGGAACAGGTTCTCCAGGTGGCAGAAGACGTGTTCGGCGTCGTCGAAGTCCTTCTCCGGCTTGAATTCGGTGAGAGCGCGCACGCCGTACTGCTCAACGAGGCGATCATAGGCCGCCTTGAACTTCTCGTTGCCGGTGGCGTGATGGGCCACCTTCGCGCCCGCGATGGCCATCATGATCCGCGTGTCCAGCGTCTTCCCGTCGGTGAGCCCGAGGATGTAGACGGGCCGGCCCTTGTCGTTCTCGATGATCAAGTCGTTGTCCACCCAGTAGCTGACGAGCGCGTCGATGGCTTCCTGGCACCGCGCCTTCTGCTCGCCCTCGGCCGCGAGATCGTAATACTGGCCGAGGCCGTGGATCGCGTCGCTATAGTTGTGGTGGCTCTGATCGCCCACCCACCGGAGGGCCTGCCCGTCCACCTCGCTCTGGTGCCAGAAATCCTTCTTGTCCGACAGCGTCCGCTCCGAATACGTTTCGCCGTGGCCGAGGAAGTAGCCGCGCGCCTGGAGGCCACGCCGCCCCGTCACCCGCTGGCACCGGTATACGGCCTCGAAGATCTCGTCGGCCCGTTCCTTGGCGGCCGCAACGACATCGGGCGCCGCGCCGCTTTCCTTCAACACGGCGTAGCGGTAGGAGGCGCCGGCCAGGTAGTTGGCCGTCCAGCATACGGCGTGATGGATGTCGGCGAAGGGATTCGCCGTGGACACGTCGATGGGCCCGCCCTCCCGCGGGATCTCCACCATGGACGGATACAGGCCGAGGATGTTGTGCCGTTGCTGGATGCCCTCTTCGAGGGCGCGCTCCTTCTCGCTCAACGGAAGCCGCCACGACTCCTCCGGCACGGCCGCCGGGGCCAGAACAGCCGCAGACACGAACACGATCAGTTGCGTTCTCATGGCGGGACGCTCTCCTTTCCGGTTGCAGCGCCGCGCCGAGCGGGCTCAGTCGGCCGGCGCCTGTGACCGCGTGGTTGCGTGAAATTCGAGCCAGTCGATACTCGTTTCCAGCATGCGATGGTAGAGGCGGTTCCCGGGGTAATCTGGCCTGCGGGCCCGCAATGCACCCAGGCTCGCCTGCGGATCCGCTTCGAGATCGAGACTCAGGAGCCCGAACACGAGCGCCTCGTCACTGAGCGATTCGGGCCGGTTCGCAGACTCGAGGAGCCTGGACAGATAGGCGCGGGCCTCATCGCGGGCGCCGCAGGCCCGCGCCGCTTCAACGTACGCGTTGACGATGTCCGGATAGAACGGCAACGGCGGCAGCGGGCCGTCGAGCAGGCCCCGGCAGATACGGGCGGCGCGCTCCGGCTGCGGGGCGCCATCCGGGAACGCGGGATCGATCAACACCTGTGCGGTACGAAGCTCGATGGCGGCACGAAGTTCGGCGTACGGCGCGGAAGCGGCGGCCCGCTCGAACTGGGCCACGGCTTCCCTGCGCGTGCGGTCAGGGCGGCCGAGATAGGCCTCGGCGCGGGCCAAGTCACTTGTCACGACGGCCTCGCGCGGCACGTAAGAACACATCAGCAGCTTCCAGTGCAGCATCCACGAGATCGGGCGTTGGGCGGCCTCGAAGGCCCCGTTCAGCACGTCCAGCAGCGTCCCGTTCTCCACGGAGAAGGCAATCGGCTGTTCCGCGCCCGCCACGCCCACCTCGCCGGACGGCCGGAACGTCGACAGAGGGTGATCCGTATCGGCCGCGAGCCGGGTGAGGCGCCGGATCGCGCTCGTGAGCGGCGCGTCGTTGACTTCGAAGCCGGTGATGGGCCGGTTGATGAACGAATCGGCCGCAGCCACTTCCCGGGCAGGCAGGATATTGACGGTGCCGCCGGCGCCGACGCGCCAGACGTACTCGGGCGCCTGGCGGATGGCCTCGTCGAGCAACTCGCGCGGGGTGACGTCGGCTCGATCGATCGTGATGGTGCTCACGTGGCCGAGGGGCGTCCCGTCGTCGGCAAAGGGAACCGTGGCGATGATGACGCCGCACACGACACCCGTGCTGCGCGAGAACCCGATCGAGAACTTCGTCATCTCGAGGCCGGCAACGGAGAACCGGGCGATGGAGCAATCGAGCGGATCGGGCGGGGCGTCCGCGGCGGACGCCGTCGAGCAGGCCGCGAAAACGCAGCACAATGCCGCGAAAACAGTCCTGTATTGCCGCCGGTTCATCTGGTTTCCCGAGCCCATCGGGCTGGTTGCTGCCGACACTGCCGCGGTAAAGCCGCATGATACGTCGCATGACGCGGTTTGGCAAGGCCGTCCGCCGCGACAAGGACATCGGCGCCGCAGGTCGACGGAACGCCCGTGGATGCCCGGTGTGTGGCCTGAGTCGCGGGGTTCGTGCATAATGGAGCCGTCCGCTGAAGCTGCGGCGGATCGAACACGGCAGGAGACGGAATGGGCAGAGAGGCAACATCGGCGGTGGTGCTCCTGAGCGGCGGCGTGGACTCATCGGTGCTCCTCCACCACGTCGTGCGCACGCTGCATTGCACCCCGGTGTACGCCATGAGCTTCGACTACGGACAGCGCCATAAGAAGGAACTGGCGTGCGCCCGGTGGCAGGCCGAGGCGGCGGGCGTAGCCGAGCACCGGATCCTGGACGTGTCCTTCCTGGGCGACGCCGTGCGCGCGGCCACGGCGCTCGTGGCGGGGGGCGAGCCCGTGCCGGATCTGGCCGCCCTGCCGGAAGATGATCGGGATCAGCCGCCCACCTACGTGCCCAATCGAAACATGGTGCTGCTGTCCATTGCCGCGGCCTATGCGGAGGCGCGGGGCGTGCGCGACGTGTTCTACGGGGCCCAGGCCCGCGATGAGTACGGATATTGGGACTGCACGACGGCCTTCGTGAAGAATCTGAACCGGGTGCTCGGCCTGAACCGGCGGAACGCCGTGACGGTTCACGCGCCCTTTGTGTGGATGAAGAAGTGCGATACGGTGCAGACGGGCCTCGATCTCGGCGTGGATTTCAGTCACACCTGGAGTTGTTACCGCGGCGGCGACACGGCCTGCGGCACGTGCCCGACTTGCGTCGAGCGCCTGCTGGCGTTTCGCGAGGCCGGCGCGCCGGATCCGCTGCCGTATGCCTGACAAGGGAGCCGCGCGCCATGCGCGTCAAGTGAGGGAGGGGGCCCTATGTTCATCGTCCACGTCGACGTACACGTGAAACCGGGCTGCGAGGCCCAGTTCGAGGAGGCGACGCTTGCCAATGCGCGGGAGAGCGTGAAGGAACCGGGCATCGCGCGGTTTGACGTAGTCCGGCGGCTCGACGATCCGACACGGTTCGTGCTCGTCGAGGTGTATCGGACGCCCGAGGATCCGGCCCGGCACAAGGAGACGCCCCATTATCAGACGTGGCGGGATACCGTGGCGGACATGATGGCCGAGCCGCGCCAGAGCGCCAAGTTTGCGAACTGCTACCCCGACGAAGACGGTTGGGACTGAGTCGTCTGACGAGGAGGGAATCGATGCTGGTGCCTGTGATGGTGGCGATGTGGGCGAGTGCGTGCGGCGCCGAGGCCGCGACATCGGTCGAGGTGCGCGTGCCGGACGGGCCGCACCCCTGCGTGTTCCTGACGCCGGACGAACTCGACGCGATGCGGGCCCGGGCCGGCAGCCTGGACTGGGCGAAGCCGATTCGCGAAAAAACCCTTCAGGCGGCCGATTCGCTCGTGGCCGCCACGCTCGACATCCCCCACGAGGGCGGCCAGTGGTCGCACTGGTATTCGTGTAAGAAGGATGGCGGCCGGCTCAAGGCGGAATCGCCCACGCGCCACGTGTGCACCGTGTGCGGCGAGGTGTATACCGGCTGGCCCTATGATCAGGTGTACGTTGCATCGCGCCACCGCCACTGGCTCGGCGGGATCGAGTCCCTCGGGCTTGCGTACGCGCTCGAGGGCAAACAGGAGTATGCGGATCGGGCGCGCGAGATCCTGCTCACGTACGCGTCGTTCTATGAAACCCTCGCGAAACACGATGTCCGGGGGAATAAGGGGCGAAGCGGCGGACGCCTCCTCGCGCAGACGCTCGATGAAGCCACCACCTTGTGCGAAACGTGCGTCGGCTACGATCTGCTCTACGACGCGCCGTGTTTCTCCGAGGCGGATCGCGAAGCCATCGCCGACCACCTCTTGCGCCCTATGGTGTCCACGATCCGCGAGCATCCGGCGGGTATCTCGAACTGGCAGTCCTGGCACAACGCGGCCGTGGCGAGCGCGGGCTTCGTGCTCCGCGACGCGGCCCTCGTGGACTGGGCGATCAACGATCCCGAGAACGGGTTCCTGATGCAGATGGACAAGTCGGTGCTCGACAACGGCATGTGGTACGAAGGCGCGCCCTCCTACCACTGGTATGCGCTTTCGGCCCACCTCTACCTCCTCGAGGGCGCCGCCCGCGCCGGCATCAACCTGTACGCCATTCCGGCCGTCCACCGCATGTTCGACGGCCCCATGGAGCAACTGTTTCCGGACGGCACGTTCCCGGCCATCAACGACAGCGGCCGCAGTTCCATCCAGGGCGTGCGATCCCTGTACGAGGTTGCATACCGCCGCTTCGCCGATCCGAACTACGCCCAGTTCCTCACGCCGCGCGATTCCGTCTGGGCGCTGCTGTGGGGCGTCGACACGGTGCCCGACACGGGCGGCCGCGCCCTGCATCTCGCCACATCGAACTCGCGCGCACAAGGCTTGGCCGTCCTGCGGGACAAGGCAAACGAGACGGCGATCTTCTTCGACTACAGCCAGCGACACGGCGGCCACATCCAGCCCGCCCGGCTCGGCATCATTCTCTACGCTCACGGCGACGAGCGGCTTGTGGATCCGGGCCGTCTGCCCTACGGAAACCCGATGCACGGCGGTTGGTACCGGCAAACGCTGGCCCACAACACCGTCGTCGTCAACCAGGCCAGCCAGGGCGGCGCGCCCGGCGAGTTCAAGGAGTTCCAGGCCGAGAGCGACTGGGCTTTGGCCCGCGCGACGTGCCCGGGCGCCTACGAAGGCGTCACGCTCGATCGCACCGTGTTCCTGTGCGGCGGGCTCATCGTCGACGTGTTCCAATGCGCCGCCCAGGCGGCCGCTACCTTCGATCTGCCGCTCCACTGGCACGGAGAACTCGACGGATTGCCGGCCGGGGCGGCCGTCGAGGCGCTCGGAGACGCCAACGGCTATCAGTACCTCAAGGATATCCGCCGGCTGGACGGGCCTGTCCCGGGATTCGACGTCAAGACCGGCGAGGACACGGCCATT
>JAFGTL010000715.1 GCA_016934125.1 Candidatus Hydrogenedentota bacterium | reverse complement strand
TGCATGAAGAACACCAGGAACGCCGCCACGCACGTCCACACGATGTTCAGGTTGTTCTGCACGGCCTCCGCTGCCACGGCGCTGTCGTCCTGGGCGAGCGCCGGCGTGGCGGCCCCCAGCAGGACTGCCGTCAGCACGGCCAGTAAGACCCCTGTTTTGGTGTGTCCCATTCTCATCTGTTCCGTTCTCCTTTCCTCTCCCGCGGCCGCCAGCGGGCCGCTGCCGAGATGTCGTCGATCCGCCAGGGGGCGTTGTACGGCGGGGAAACCCCGCGGCGCCGTTCGCTTCACCGTCCGGAACCATCGCTGCAGCCACGTGAGGGCGCCGGACTCTCTTGTGGCCGGATATAGGCAAGGAGCGTGCCACCCCGCGCCCGTCCATGGTTTCTGCACGGTGGCGGGCGGACACCGGCCGGCGGCAACAGGCTTAATATCAAGAGGTTGCAGAGGGAGGAGGGCTGGCCCGAATGCGCCGCGACGCACCCGGTTCCGGCCGAAAAGAGGCGGAGGAGGCACGCGCGATTTCCTACATTTTGGTAGGCCATCTTGCGCGAACCAGCAGAAATGTATGCCGCGCCATGGGAAAGAGCCGGCGATTCTGCCGTGCGGTGGCCCGGCCTACGCGGCTGTGATACAATCCGAGGCTGACGCGCCCATTGCGTGAGAGACAGGGCCGCCAACCGTTTGGGGCGTCGCGGATACCGCCGGGCTTCCGCGATCGCCATCTCCTACCGCCGAGAGGAACGCTGACATGGGACACTCGATGGGAATTGCCTTATTTGTACTGGTTTGTGCCGGAATGGCGCCCGTTTCCCTTGCGGAGCCAGACATATCGTTTCTGAAGCCGCCCCAGATCGTTGGCCCGCCCGACGAGGCCCATTCGCCGGCGAGCCGCCGGTTTCAGGGCATTCCGAGCCTCGCCCTCGCGCCAGGGGGGCGGCTGTGGGCGATCTGGTATGCGGGCAAGACGGCGGACGAGGACGAGAACAACTACGTCGCGATCGCTACGAGCGGCGATGGCGGGGCGAGTTGGCAGGAAGCCCTCGTGGTGGATCCCGACGGGGACGGGCCGGTGCGCGCCTTCGATCCGGAGTTGTGGGTGGATCCCGATGGGCGGCTGTGGGCGTTCTGGGCGCAGGCTATCGATCACAACGCCACCGTGGGCGGCGTGTGGGCGATCACCACCGGGAACCCCGACGACGCGGCCCCGGCATGGTCGGCCCCCCGGCGGCTCACGGACGGGGTGATGATGTGCAAACCCCTGGTTCTCTCGACGGGCGAGTGGGCGCTCCCAGCGTCCACGTGGCGGGAAACCGACAACAGTGCACGGCTCGTGGTGTCGGCGGACGCGGGCGGAACCTGGGACGTGCGCGGGGCGTGCAACGTGCCGGAAGACGTGCGCAACTACGATGAGCACATGGTGGTGGAACGCAAGGACGGCTCTTTGTGGATGCTGGTGCGCACGAACTACGGGATCGGCGAGAGCACGTCGCCGGACCGCGGCCGCACCTGGAGCGCCCTCACGCCCTCGAGCATCCCGCATCCGAACGCGCGCTTCTTCATCCGGCGCCTCCGTTCGGGGCGCCTCCTGCTCGTGAAACACGGGCCCATCGACGAGAAGACGGGCCGATCCCATCTGACTGCCTACCTCTCGGAAGACGACGGCGCGAGTTGGACGGGCGGCCTGCTCCTCGACGAACGCAAGGGCGTGTCCTATCCCGATGGGCAGCAGGGCGCGGATGGCACCATCTACCTCATCTACGACTACTCGCGGACGGGTGAACAGGCGATCCTGATGGCCCGATTCACCGAAGAGGATGTTCTCGCCGGTAAGGCGGACTCGCCTACCGTGGCGCTCCGCATCCGGGTGAACGCCGAAGTGCGGCACGACTGATCGGCGGCGCGGGGCTCAGTAGGCGCCGTGGGCGTCGAGGGCCTCGAACATGGCCACGACGTTCTCGGGGGGCACGTCGGGCTGGATGTTGTGCACTTGGCAGAACACGAATCCGCCGCCCGGCGCGAGGGCATCCACGCTCCGCCTGACGGCTTCGGCCACCTCGCGCGGCGTCTTTTCGTTCAGCACCGATTGCGTATCGATGCCGCCGCCCCAGAAGGTGATGTCGTTGCCGAAGGCGCGTTTGAGTCCGGCCGGATCCATGTTTTCGGCGCTGATCTGAACGGGATTCAGCGCATCGGCCCCCACCTCGATCAAGTCCGGAATGAACTCCCTGACGGCGCCGCACGAATGAAACAGGATCGGCGTGCGGAAGGACTGCTTGACGTAGGCGAACAGCGTTTGTTGATAGGGCTTGATCAGCGCCCGATACGTGGCCGGCGACAGCATCGGGCCGTGCTGCGTGCCGAGATCGTCGTTGAGGAGGACGACATCGACGGTGTCGCGCAGGAGGGGGGCGAGTTGATCGATACGATCGCGGTAGCCTTCGCTGAGGATGTCGAGGAGCGTCCTCACCATGGCCTCGTCGGCCATGAGATCGATCATGAACTGCTCGTATCCGCGCAGGAGCTGGCCCGCGGCGAGGACGTGGCAGCAGAGGTTGAAAACGACGCACCGGCCCCCGGCCCGCATACGTTCAGCCCGCTCGCGGAACGCATCGAGCGCCTCGTCCGCGAAGGCGGGCGCATCGAACGAGCGAATCGTGTCCCGGTATCGCGCAATGTCTGCCGCAGCCGCCACGGCTTCGAGGGGCGGATGCATGGGATCGAAGTAGTAGCTGTCCTTGGCGCGCCGCGCCGTGATGGAGCCGTCGCCACGGCGCACCACGGTGGCGCCCTCCTCGTCGAGTTCCTCGCGCCATGCGGCCGGCAGCAGCGTATGAAACCCCCACGGCGTGGCTGTCCGCACCCACATGGCCGGCTCTCGCGTCAGGTTGGCGGTGTCGATGCCGAACCGGGCCTGCAGATCGCCTTCGATGTAGGCCACGTACTGATACGGCTCGAACACCTTCGGATCCCGCGCGATGCCCAAGTGCCCGTGCAGGTTGCGCAGGGCGTACGCCGTCATGCCGGAGGATTCCGTGCCGCCGAGGTCGCGGGGCACCCGATCCGCCTCTTCGTGATTGAGCGCTTTCAGAATCCGTTCTCGTGAAGTCACCGCGGTTTCCTCACATACTCGACGTCGCCAAGCGGCCCCACCTTCTGAATCGCGGTGGGATGGGGAGCCTTCTCCTTGCAACGCTCCTCGCGGGCAGTATAGCAGACGGTGCTGAGGACGGAGCGGCCCGCTATGCCGCGCATGGCCGCTAGAGCCTGATGGCCGCCGGGCCGGTTGCGCAGGCTTCTCCGTCCGTCGCGCCGGAATGAGGGCCGTACGCCCTGCCCGCTGGCACGCCGCTCGCCCCCCCGGTTCACCGGAGCGGCGAGCGGCTTAGGAAGTGGGACGGAGAACATGAACGCTGTTGGGTGCCCCGGCCCGAGCTAATAGCCCGCGTCGGGCATGAGGAGATCCCGCTCGTAGCAGGTATCGGTGTAGGCCTCGCCTGCCCGGATCGCGGGATCGAGGCCGAGCGGTTGCCGGAGGTAGGCGACTTGGGGAGCCGTGCCGTAGAGGATCCGATTGGCCTCCACCTGGACGCTGTCGGCGGGCCACCAGCAGTGGCCGCCGAGTTGGGTGTAGAAATGGACGGCGCCATCCACTACGTGGCATCTCCCGGCAATCAGGTTGACGTACGCCGGTTTGCGGTAGAGGCCCCCCCAGCCGTCGGGGATCGTCACCGCCTGATTGAAGCGGATCTCGGCGTATTCGCCGCTTTCCTCGAAAACGTACACGACAAAAACCTTCAACGGGACGCCGCTGTCGACGCGCGAGAACCCCC
>JAFGTL010000714.1 GCA_016934125.1 Candidatus Hydrogenedentota bacterium | reverse complement strand
TCGCGGACGACGCGTTCGAGGCGGTGGTCAGCCTATGCGTGCTCGAGCACGTCCCGGCCGTCGAGTCGGCCGTGTCGGAAGCCGCACGGGTGCTCAAGGCCGGCGGCCTGTTCGTGTTCACGGTGGACAGCTTGAGTGAGCCCCACACCCCGCCCGCGTATGTCGCCTATCACCGCGAGAAGTTCTACATCGCGGACTTCCTGCCGGCCGAGCGCATCGAGCGGCTTCTCGACGAGAACGGCTTCGACGCGATCGAGTGGGCGGGCATCGGCCGGAATCGCATCTCGGGCGCCGTGCTCCGCCTGTTCGCGCTACGCTACAGCGTATACCGCTGGTTTTCGCCAATCCTGGCGGCGACTGCGCTCCTCGCCGATGCCCTCGGGGGATCGGAACGGCGCGGCTACGTACTGCTGGTCGCGGCGCGGAAAAAGGCGCCATGAGCAGCACGGCGCACGGAGCGTGGGCGCACGGAGCGTGGGCGCAATGAGAATCGTTCACGTCACGAGTTTCTTCCAGCCCGGCCTCGGCTACCAGGAGAACTGCCTGTGCCCGGCCCAGGCCCGGTTGGGCCATGAGGTGACGGTGCTCACCTCGGATCGATATCCGTCCTATCCGGGCGGCTACACGACGATGATGCAGGACGCCGCCGGCGAGCGTGTTGTCGGGCCCGGCCGGGACACCATCGACGGGGTGGAACTCGTGCGCCTGCCCGCGCGATGGGAGTGGACGGCCCACAACTGGGTGCTTCTCGACAAGCTCTGGCGCGAGATCGACGCGCTCAACCCGGACGTCATCCACGCCCACAACCTCGTCACGGCGCCCACCTTCCAGGTGCTCTGGGGGAACCGCCGCCGGCGCATTCCGCTCGTCGTCGACGATCACAACAACTTCTTCAACCTCCTGCCCCTCTCGCCGGCCAAGCGGCTTGTGTATGCGGCCGTGAAGCATGTGCTCCGGCCGTGGCTGGGAAGGAGCGTGGGCCGGTTCCTGCCCATGTCGCACGAGGTGCGGCGCGTGCTCGGCGAAGTGTGGGGCGTGCCCCAGGCGATGACGATTCTCGTGTTTCTCGGCGCGGATCCGGCCCGATTCCAGCGCGACGAGGTCGCCGGCCGGGCGCAACGGCGCGAACTCGGCATTCCGGACGACGCGGTCGTCGTGGCGACGACGGGCAAGATGACGCCTGCCAAGGATGTCCACGTGCTCGCGGAGGCGCTGGGCGCGGCGGCCAAGGCCTGCCCCAAGGCCTGGCTGCTGCTCGTGGGCAACGCAGGGGCCGGCTACCGGCGCCGCGTCGAGGCGGCCATCGACCACGCCAATCTGTCGGGCCGCGTCACCTGGGTGGGGTTCGCGCCCAACGAACGACTCCCCAGGTTCTACAGCGCCGCCGATATCGGCGTCTGGCCCGGCGATTGGTCGGTTACGGTGCTCGAAGCCGCGGCCTGCGGCTTGGCGCTCGTGTTGCCCGACGAGGAATACGCGCGCTACTCTGTCATGAATGAGAACGGCCTGCTCTTCAAACGAGGGGACGCAGCGGCGTTGGCCCAGACCTTGGAGACGCTGCTGAGCGACGAGGCCCAGCGCACCGGCATGCAGCGCCGTTCGCGGGAATTGATCGAAACCCGGTTGAACTGGGACGCCATCGCGCGACAAACCGTCCAGATCTACGACCAAGTGGCCGGCGCGCGCAACAAGGAGAGCGATGAATCGACTGAATGACAGCCTCGTGGCGCGGTTGCAGTGCCCGACCTGCCGCGCCGGCCGGCTGACCGACGAGGCCGGCGCCCTCGTGTGCGCAGGTTGTGCCGTGCGGTATGACGTGCTTGACGGCATCCCGATCCTCCTGCCGCAACGCGCCGGCGACGAGGATCCCTCGAAGCGCGTGCAGTCCGGCTACTACGACGAGGAGGTGAATCCGGAGTTCGAGTTGAACCGCCCCCACGGATGCGGGCGGGCCTATCAGTTCCTCATGGATTACAAGCTCTCGACGGCATTGGCCCGGATCGGCGATATCCGGGGCCGTTCGCTCCTGAGCATATGCTGCGGCTCCGGCATGGACGCCGAGTTCTTCGCGAACCAGGGCGCGCACGTTGTCGGCCTCGACATCTCACTCGAAAACGTCCGCCGGGCTTACGAGCGTAGCGCAAAGTACGGATTCCCCTTCCAGGGCGTCGTCGGCGACGCAGAGTGCCTGCCCTTCCAGACGAACGCCGTGGATGTCGCCTTCGTCCATGACGGACTCCACCACCTTCCCGAACCGAAAGACGGCGTTCGCGAGATGTGCCGGGCCGCATCGCACGCGATCTGCGTCGTCGAACCGGCCAGGGCCATCGGCACGCTCGTAATGGTGAAACTGGGCGTATCGGATCACATCGAGGACGCGGGCAACGTCGTCCACCGCTTCGTCGAGGACGAGTTCCGCGCGGTGGCCCGCGAGATGGCGTGCGTGGACGGCTTGTTCCGCCGCTACTTCATGTTCTACAAGCACGAGCCGGGCTGGTTCATGCGCCTGTTCAGCACGGCCCCGCTCTTCCCGCTGTACAAGATCGGATGGATGGGACTGAACCGCCTGCTCGGGCCCATCGGGAACAAGTGCATGTTCTCCGCACACCTCGCGCCCCCCACGCCGGCCGCGGACACCCCATCCCACGATACGGAGCGACACGCATCATGAGCCGCCTCGAATGGCTGACGTCAGAGACGGAGCGGATCGGCCCGCACACCATCCCACGGGCCGCTGGCCTTCCACACCAAGGAAACAACCCGAGCGGCATCCGGAGGGATTCTCCCGCAAAACACCTGGCCAAGCGCGTGTTGTGGCCGTTTCGTAGCGCGTACCATAGCCTGCTGGTGGACGGATTCGTAGAACGGACGGTGGGCGCGTGGATCCGACGGCTGGCCACCGACGACACGGCCTTCCTTGAAGTCGGCTGCGGCGACATGAGCCTCCGGCGATTCCTGCCGCCCGGCGTGTGCTACAACGCCTTCGACTTGTCGCTGTCGGCCTTCCAACTCCTGCGCGTGCTCGGCCGCGAGCGCCGTCCCATGAATATCGCCCTTGCATCCGCCTGCGCCATCCCGCTCGATTCCGAGACGGCCTCGATGATTGTCTCCACAGAGGTGCTCGAGCACATTCCCGACGTCGACGCGGCCGTCCGCGAGATCCATCGTGTGGCCCGGCCCGGCGCCCGCTTCATCTGCAGCATTCCGAATAACCTCGGGCACAAATACAAGAGCGGGCGCCATCCCGAACACGTCAACGACTGGACGTTCGACCAGTTCCAGGAGTACATGGCTGGGCACGGATTCCGCTGCGAAGAGCGCCTGATGAAGGGCTATTGGGTGCCCGTCCATCTGCCCTTCGTGCGCGCGCCCATCCAACTGCCCGTCTCCTCCAAGCGCGAATATGAGAATACGAACTTCTTCTACCTCTTCCAGGTGGAGAAGTGAGCTTCCCCCGGCCGCTCGCGCCACTGGCCATTGTCCATGCGCTTTCGCTCTGCTACGATGGGTGCGCCGTACGATACGTTTCCACGGGTTCCACAACGAGGAGTAGAGCGGATGGCGTCAGGTAGCGAGCCGGCTCGGGGGTGTGCGGGGCTGCGGGCCGCGGCCCTTCTCGCACTGCTTGTAGCGGCATTCGGCTGCCATTCCGCGCCGGAGCCCACAGGCCCGGCCACCTCGTATCCGGCCATCGCATTTCGCCGCTCCGGCGATCCCGTCGAGGTGGTGCAATTGGCCGCGGTGGCCTACACGTCCCATGCCAAACGGGTGAACGCGCGCTATGCCGGCGATGAGCCCGCGCGGCTGAGCGGCCGGGCCATGGACACGTCGGCCATCATGCATCCCTTCCCGGACGGCCGGCCGGCGCGCGTGGATATCGGACTGGCCCGCCGATATCGACTGTTCACGGCCCTGTTCGGCATCGAGGACTGCGCGCAATCGCTCGGCACTGTCCAAGCGACGATCTACCTGGACGGCGAGCCGGCGCTGACGACAGGGGTGCTGCGGCCCATGGATCGGCCCGTGGCGCTCCGGATCGATCTGCGCGGCCGCAGCCGCATCGAGATCGTCGTGGCAGACGCCGGCGACGGCACCAACTCGGATCACGGGCTTCTCGGCAACCCCCTCCTCTATCCGGTGCACGCCGAACCGGTGAGCTTCATCACCCCGCCCCT
>JAFGTL010000713.1 GCA_016934125.1 Candidatus Hydrogenedentota bacterium | reverse complement strand
CTGAGAGCCATATTCAAGAACGTCTAGTCCGCCTGGGCCAGACGCTCGCCACGGCTGAATCGTGCTCGGGCGGGCTGATCGCGCACCGCCTGACCAATCTGCCCGGTTCATCCGAGTATTTCCTGGGCGGGATCGTCGCATACAGCAATGCCGTGAAAACGGCGCTGTTGGGCGTCGGCGCGGCTCTGCTCGAGCGGCACGGTGCGGTGAGCGAACCCGTCGCCCGGCAGATGGCCGAAGGGGTGCGGGATCGGCTGGGCACCGATTTCGGCGTCGGCGTGACGGGCATCGCGGGGCCGGGCGGCGGCACGCCGGACAAGCCCGTCGGGCTCGTCTACATGGCCGTGGCCTGCGCATCCGGCACCTGGGCCGGCCAACACCAATTCTCCGGTTCGCGCGAGGACGTGAAGTCGCAGGCCGCGGACGCCGCGTTGCGGATGCTGTGGGAGCGGCTGGCATGAGCGCCGGATTCGTCCACCTCCATGTACACACGGAATACAGCGTGCTCGACGGCGCAAGTAAGGTGGCCGATCTGATCGAGCGGTGCCGTGAGTATGGCATGCGGGCCTGCGCGATCACGGACCACGGCTGCATGTTCGGCGTGCTCGATTTTTACCAGGCGGCGAAACGGGCCGGCATCAAGCCCATCCTCGGCGCCGAGTTGTACGTCGCCAAGGGCAGCCGGCTGGAGAAGTCGGCCCGCTCGGCCAGCGCGGCGTGCAACCATTTCCTCCTGCTCTGCGAGAATGAAGCCGGTTACCACAATCTCTGCCGGCTCAGCTCGCTCGGCTACCTTGAAGGGTTCCATTACCGGCCCCGCGTCGACCTCGAACTGCTGGCGCGGTACCGGGAGGGCTTGATCGCCACGAGCGCCTGCCTGGCCGGCGCGATTCCTCAATGCGTCCTGAACAAGGATCTCGACGGCGCCAACGAGGCCATCCGGCACTACGTCGAGATCTACGGCCGCGATCATTTCCTCATCGAGCTCATGGACCACGGGATCCCGGAACAGGCGGAGGTGAATCCGGTGCTCGCGGAACTGGCCGAGCATCACGGGCTCATGTGCATCGCCACGAACGATTGCCACTACACCGACAAGGCCGATGCCGAGGCACACGACGCCCTGCTCTGCATCCAGACGAACGCGACGCTCGACGATGAGCGGCGGTTCCGATTCTCCGGCGGCTCGGCCTACTACTTCGCCAGCCCCGACGAGATGAGGGAGCGGTTCCGGCAGTGGCCCGAGGCCGTGTCGAACACGGAGAAGGTGGCGGCCCGGTGCAACGTGGAATTGCCCCTCGGCCAGCACCTCATTCCTCAGTACACCCCCCCGGACGGATTCACAAAGGAAGACTACCTGCGCAACCTCGTCAAGCTCGGCCTGGACGACCGGTACGACGGCGCCCCATCGCAGGGCCACGTGGAGCGCGCCGAGTTCGAGCTGGACGTGATTCAGCAGATGGGTTTCGTCGACTACTTCCTCGTGGTCTGGGATCTCATCAACTTCGCCCGCAGCAAGGGCATCCCGGTGGGGCCGGGCCGTGGCTCCGGGGCCGGAAGCCTCGTGGCCTACGCCCTGCGTATCACCAACATCGATCCGATCCGGTATGGACTCCTTTTCGAGCGGTTTTTGAACCCCGAACGCGTGTCCATGCCCGATTTCGACCTCGATTTCTGCTACAACCGGCGCGGTGAGGTCATCGAGTACGTCCGCGAGGAGTACGGCCACGGCAACGTCAGCCAGATCATCACCTTCGGCCGGATGCTCGCCAAACAGGCCGTCCGTAACGTGGGGCGGGTGCTGGGCATGTCGTACGGCGAAGTCGATCGCATCGCCAAACTGATTCCCGACGAGTTGAAGATCAGCCTCGACGAGTCGTACAAGCGCGAGCCCGAACTCCAGCAACTCGTCCGCGAAGACCCCCAGATCGCGCGCCTGTGGAACCTGGCCACCCGGCTCGAGGGCACGGTTGGGAACTGCGGAACCCATGCGGCCGGCGTGGTCATCTGCGACGAGCCCCTCACCGAGCATGTGCCCCTGTTCCGGGCCGCTGGCAGCGAGGTCGTGGCCACCCAGTTCGAGATGAAAGGCGTCGAAGAGGTCGGCCTGCTGAAGATGGACTTCCTCGGCCTGCGCACCCTGACGGTGGTGCATGAGGCGGTTCGCTTCATCCGCGAGAACCGCGGGATCGCCATCGATATCGACAATCTCGAACCGACGGACTCCAAGACGTACGCCTTGTTGCGCTCCGGCCAGACCACCGGCGTGTTCCAGCTCGAGAGCTCGGGCATGCGCGACCTGGCCAAGCGGATCGGCCTCGAGAGCCTCGAAGAGATCTGCGCCCTCGTGGCCCTGTATCGCCCCGGCCCGATGCAGCTCAAGGATCAGTACATCGAGAGCAAGCGGCATCCCGACAAGATCCAGTACGACCACCCCCTGCTCGAGCCCATCCTGCGAGAGACCTACGGCGTCGCGCTCTATCAGGAACAGGTGATGCAGATCGTGCAGGCGGTGGCCGGGTTCTCCCTGGGCCAGGCCGACATTCTCCGCCGCGCCATGGGGAAGAAGAAGGCCGACCTCATGGAGCAGCAGCGCGGCCGCTTCATGGAGGGCGCCGAGCGCAACGGCATCGACGAGGCCACGGCCCACGCCCTGTTCGCCCGAATCGAGCAGTTCGCCGGCTACGGATTCAACAAGTCCCACAGCATGGCGTACGCGTTTGTCGCTTACCAGACCGCCTTCCTCAAGGCCAACTATCCCGTCGAGTTCATGACCGCCCTGCTCACCAGCGAATCCGGCAACCTGGACAAGGTCGCCGGCTATGTCGAGGAATGCCGCCGCATGGGCATCGAGGTTCTGCCGCCCGACGTCAACAGCAGTTATTCCGGCTTCACCGTCGAGGGCGACTCCATCCGGTTCGGCATGGGCGCCGTCAAGAATGTGGGCGAAGGCACCGTGGCCGCCATCACCGACGAACGGGACGACAACGGCCCCTTCAAAGACGTGTTCGACTTCTGCCGGCGCGTCGATTCGCGCCAGATCAACCACCGCGTTCTCGACAGCCTCAACCGGGCCGGCGCCTTCATGAGCACGGGCTGGAACCGTCATCAGGTGGGCGAGGTCATTGAGCTCGCCCTCGGCGAGGGGCAGGTGAGCCAGCGCGAGCGCGAATCGGGCCAGACCTCGCTTCTCGATCTCATGGACGACGGGGCGGCCCACGAGATGCATCAGAAACCCGACGTGCCGGAATGGCCCGAGAGCGAACTCCTCGCCTTCGAGCGCGAGATGCTCGGGCTGTACGTCAGCAGCCATCCGCTCGCGAAGCACGCGCGCGTCCTGGAGCGGTTCGCCCCGTTCCGCCTCGCCGACTTGCCCGCCCTCCGCGAGAACCAGGAAGTCACCGTCGGCGGCAGCATCGACCACGTGAAACACTACACCACGCAGCGCGGCAGCAAGATGGCGTTCGTAACCCTGGGCACACTCGAAGGGACGTGCGAGGTTACCGTGTTCTCCGACATCTTCGAGCAACGGGCCGGGTTGCTTGTCCAGGACATGATCGTGCTGATGCGCGCCCGCGTGAACGTCCGGAACGGCGAGCCGGGCCTGGTGGCCGTCGACATCTTCCCTATCGAGGAGGCCGAGAAACGCCTGACCACGGCCGTGCACATCGACCTTGGCGCCGCGGCCGCCGATGAGGCCTTGCTGAACCGGTTGGCCGAGATCCTCGGCGGCCGCCCCGGGAAATGCGACGTCTACCTCCACTGCCGCACCCACGACCACGATGAGGTGACTGTGCACGCCACGAGCGCGTGCCGGGTGGCCCCGTCACCCGGGCTGCAGAACGAGGTCGAGGAACTGCTGGGCGAGGAGAGCCTCTGGTACGCCGGAGGCAACGGACTGCCCGTGCACGATTAGGGGGAGGAGGACGCGATGTCGACGACTGACGCGGGATGCACACGAGCCCAACTCGCCGTGAACGGCGGGCCCAAGGTGCGCGAGACGCCCATGACCACCTCGGGCCCGCGGTTCGACGAGTCGGAACTGGCCGAGTTGAAGGAGGCCCTCGATCAGCAGACCTTGTTCTACT
>JAFGTL010000066.1 GCA_016934125.1 Candidatus Hydrogenedentota bacterium | reverse complement strand
GGGCAGGCCACCTGCCCGCGCTCGCCATCGAGCATCCGGAGCAGGTGTTCATCGGCCCGGATCGGCTGGGCCGGCCCTATGCGGCGCAGGCCTGGGCCGGATACACGCCCGAGGCGTTCCTGACTGTCGTTCACCTGGGCGGGCTCGGCGAACCGGGGGAGCGGCGTGAACTGGGCGTGTTGATCGACCTCCGCTACCGGAACGGCGTACTCGCGCCCGGATTTCAGGACGACACCTTCTTCATCCGGCTCAGCGTGCCCGAGACGGGCGACGCCGAGGCATCCATCTTCCGGGGCGCCCTGGAACTCGAGCGCGTGAGCGTCGCCGCGGCCCCGCGCCCGGACGGCACCGAACTGCGAATCGAGGTGCCCTGGGCCGCATTCGGCGAACGGACTCCCGAGCCGGGCGAGGCGATGGGTTTCGATCTCGTGGCCCTGTGGCGGGACGCCCGCGACGCGCCCGTGTTCCGGGCCGTCTGGAGCGAGAACCGCAATGTCGTCCAGGACGCCCGAATGGGCACGCTGTTTTTCGCCTAACCGGACGGGGCCGCGCCCCGCACCCCGGCGGCGAGAAGGGCGTGTTCGGGGGCCGTCAGGCCGGGATCCGTATCGAGGATCTCGAGGGCATCCCTGCGGGCCGCATCGAGCAGCCGCACATCGCGGATCAAGTCCGCGAACCGGAGGTCGCTGAGCCCGGCCTGGCGTACGCCGTAGGACTCGCCCGGGCCGCGCAGTTCCAAGTCCGCCTCGGCGACGTCGAATCCGCTCGACGTCGCGCACATCACCTCGAGCCGCCTCTTCCCCTCCGGCGTCTTGTGTTTCCCAAGCAGGTAGCAGTACGACTGCTCGGTTCCCCGGCCCACGCGGCCTCGAAGCTGGTGGAGCTGCGTCAGGCCGAACTGCGGCGCGTCTTCGATGACGATGGTGGTGGCGTTCGGGCAGTCGATGCCCACCTCGATCACCGTTGTGCAGAACAAGACGTCGAGTTCGCCCCGCTTGAACGCGTGCATGACGGCGTCCTTCTCATCCGACGCCATCCGCCCGTGCAAGAGCCCGACGCGCAGGCCTGCCAAGGGCCCGGCGGACAGTTCGCGGTAATGGGAGGTCACCGAGGTAAGGTCAACCTTGGCGGAATCCTCCACGAGCGGGCACACCACGAACGTCTGCTGGCCGGCTGCGGCCCGTCTCCGGATCGTGTCATGCAGCCCGGGCACCTTTGCCGGCGTGATGCGGCTCGTCACCACCGGGCTCCGGCCCGGCGGCATCTCCTCGATGACGGAGATGTCCATGCCGCCGTACACCGTGATGGCCAGCGTGCGCGGGATGGGCGTTGCCGTCATGTGGATGAGATCGGGATTCAGGCCCTTCTCGATCAGCGCGCCCCGCTGCAGCACGCCGAACCGGTGTTGCTCGTCGATGATGGCCAGGCCGAGGCGATGGAACGACGTCGATTCCTGAATCAGGGCGTGGGTGCCCACCACGACATGCGCCTCCCCGTGCGCCACGCGCTCCCGCACGGCCGGCGCGTCCGGCGTCGAGCCGGTCAGCACCTCGATATCGAGTCCCAGCGGCGCGAGCATCTCGCGCAGGCTGAGCCCGTGCTGTTCGGCGAGGATCTCGGTGGGCGCCATCAGGGCCGTCTGGTATCCGCCGTCGGCGGCGGCCGCGATCGCGTGGAGCCCCACCACCGTCTTGCCCGAGCCCACATCGCCCTGGATCAGGCGCACCATGGGCCGCGGCGAGGCCATGTCTTCGAGGATGTCGGCGACGGCCCGATCCTGGCCCGGCGTGAGGTGGAAGGGCAGCGACGCCCGCAGCGCGCCGAGAAAGGGGCCGTCCACCACGTGGCGCGTGCCGGTTTCTTCGTGGAGTCGGGCGGCCCGGGCGTGGAGGATGCCCACCTGAAGCCGCAGGAGTTCCTCGTAGGCGAACCGGTTTCGCGCGGCGCGGGCCGCGTCCACCTCATCGGGGAAATGGGCTTGGCGCAGGGCCCCGTCGGCAGGCGGGAAGTCGTAGCGGGCCGCGAGGGCCGGGGGGAGCGTCTCGGGCAGGGGTTCGTCGAGCGCGTCGAGGGCCGAACGGATCCAGTTACGCAGCATGCGCTGGGTGACGCCGTCCGTGAGCCGGTATACGGGCACGATCCGGCCTGTGTGAAGCCGATCCGCCTCATCGCCGGACAGGAGTTCATAGTCCGGATTGCGGAGGGCGAGGCCGTTCCATTTGCCCACGGTTCCGGAGAACAACGCGCGCGATCCCGCCGAGAACGCCCGGGCCAGGTAGTCGCGGCCGAACCAGATCGCCTTGAACTGCCCGCTATCGTCCTTGATCGTCACCTCGGCCAGCGACAACCGCCGCCGCAGCCGGATCGCACGCGCCCGGACGATCTCCGCCTCGACCGTGGCCGTGTCCCCTTCGCGGAGATCGGCCAAGCGGCTCAACTTCCGGCGATCCTCATAGCCGCGCGGGAAGTAGAACACCAGGTCGCCCACGGTTTCGATGCCGAGGTTGGCGAGGAGCGCGGCCCGTTTCGGGCCGAGCCCGGAAAGGGAATCTACCGGGGCCAGCAACTGCTTCGGCATCGGCGCGGCGCCCGCGGCAGGCCCCGGCAACGATTCGCCGGCAACGCCCGCACCTATGCCGTCCGTTCTGTCCTGTGCCTTCGTCTCGCCACTCATTCCGGGACGCCCTGCCCTAACTCTCGGCGCGTCCCATCCCACCGAACAGCGCCGCCTGTGTGTCATCTCTACGGATTCAGCGTCACCTGGAACTTCTGGCCGAACCGCGTCCGGCCCTCGGCCAGGAACGTGAGCGTGATCGTCTCGGAGCCGTCGATGCCCGCCGGCGTCAACCGGACACGCCGGATCGTCGCACTGTCGTGCCGGGCCACGGCCGCCGCCAGGGGCGTGCGCGTCTCCCCGGCGCCCTCTGCGACGACATACACGCCGCCAGGCCTGCGATGCCTGCCCGGAAGCCACGTGGCCTCCGCGAGATTCGTTACGGTGACGCGCGCCTCGATGGGCACTCCGGCCGCGACCACCACGGCCCCGCCGTTCTCGACGGGCACCCACGCCCCGTTTGCGGCCTTCACCTCGACGCGATCG